>JAITEL010000038.1 GCA_031282065.1 Treponema sp. | reverse complement strand
ATCCTTCGTGAGTGTTACCTTGTATTTCTTCTGTGGCATAAATCCCCTCCACTTTGGTTTCTATGTCGCCCATTATAAAACAGGTCATCCCACAATTACAATCATGTCTGAATACTAGTCATCATCCCAGCCTCCTAAACGTACCCTTGCAGTACGGACAAACATTCCCCTTTGCCGCTGGTATACTCCCTTTCGCCATGCCGGTGTACCAAGGGCTCCCCCATTGAGCTCTGATAGTGGTTTTCACCTTATATATAAAATATGGGGAGGAGGACCCGAAAGTTCCCCGCTCCCCATATACCTCAGGCATAAGGTCTTATGGCTGAATACTCAGTCCGAGCCTTTAGAAATACCGCTTCAAGAGGCCCTTGAACCCCGAACCATGCCGGGCTTCATCCCGGGCCATCTCGTGTACCGTGTCATGGATAGCATCGTAGCCCCGGTCTTTGGCCCGTTTTGCCAGATCCGTCTTACCGGCACAAGCACCATGTTCGGCTTCCACCCGCAGTTCCAGGTTGCGTTTGGTGCTGGTGGTGAGGACTTCGCCCAAAAGTTCCGCGAACTTGGCCGCGTGTTCCGCTTCCTCGAAAGCGTAACGCTTATAGGCTTCGGCAATTTCAGGGTACCCTTCCCGCTCGGCCACCCGGCTCATGGCAAGGTACATACCGACTTCAGAACATTCTCCATTGAAGTTTGCCCGCAGATCCGTGAGGATATCTTCCTCCACACCTTTCGCTACTCCAACCACATGCTCCGCAGCATAGGCGCTTCCGGCAATCTGCTCCTTGAACTTGGATGCAGGGGCTTTGCAAGTAGGACAGAAGTCAGGCGCTTTGTCCCCTTCGTGAACGTAACCGCAGACGGTACACACAAATTTTTTCATACTTATACTCTCCATAAATAAGTAAAAGTTATATACTAACAGCATGATGCTGTAGTTTTAAGGTATACATACACCGGGAACAGACCCCGTAAAACAGGGTTTTCTGGTAATCAATAAGAAATCCAGAGATAGTCTGTTCCTGGTTGCCCCTGAGCAGCAGGCTCTCCGGGGCTTTCGGATCGGACAGTTTGATTGAATCCAGGGAAACATCCATGGGAAAATCACCGGGCAGATCAAACACCGCGCCGCAACAGGTACAGATAAGATGCGGGTGAGGCGTAACAAAACCATCAAAGCGCTCCTCTCCACCCACAACCCCTAAGGACGCCACAGAACCTTCCTCAAGGAACAGGTTGATATTACGGTATACGGTACCCAGGGAAAGACCAGGGATACAGGGTCTTAATTGTTCGTATACCCACCGGGCACTGGGATGGGATTGGGTAGAGCGGATAGTCTTGAGAATCGCTTCTCGTTTTTTGCTGTGTTTTCTTTCTATACCTTTTATGCTCATACAATAAAACAATAATAAGAATTGTTATTATTAATATACGCTATTGAGATAGATACGACAAGGGAAAGACGAAAAAATAGCGGATAAACCCAGAGAAATTTTTGGGGTGGACCCCTTCATGCAGGAGCAGGGCTTGCACGCCAATAGGGGCAATACGCGGCCTTGACAGGGGTAACGTTTCTCTGGATAATTTCTCTATATTTAATAGGTATTAGCTGATTATTCCTATTACTCAAGGAGACGTGTATGGCACGAGTCGAGAAAATTACGGAGCTTATAGGGAATACCCCTATTGTTAAAATCAACAAGCTGAATGACAGCGAAGCAACGGTGTATGTGAAACTGGAAAGTTTCAACCCCTTTTCCAGTGTGAAGGATCGTATCGCTCTGGCGATGATCGAGGCAGGAGAGCGGGACGGTAAAATTAAACAAGGCACCATCATCATCGAACCCACCAGCGGCAATACGGGCATAGGCTTGGCCTTTGTGGCCGCGGTCAAGGGCTACCGGATCATCCTCACCATGCCTGAAACCATGAGTATTGAGCGGCGGAAACTGCTTAAAGCCCTGGGTGCGGAATTGGAGCTCACCGAAGGGGCCAAGGGTATGAAGGGGGCCATTGCCAAGGCAGAGGAACTGGCCGCGAAGTATCCCAATGCCTTCATCCCGCAGCAGTTTGACAACCCGGCAAACCCCCAGATCCACGAGGCCACCACAGGGCCTGAAATCTGGAAGGATACGGAGGGAGCCGTGGACATCCTCATCGGCGGGGTGGGAACCGGCGGAACCATTACCGGTGCGGGAAGATACCTCAAGGCCCAGAAACCCTCGGTAAAGGTAATTGCGGTAGAGCCTTCGGCTTCCCCAGTCCTTTCCGGCGGACAGCCTGGCCCCCACAAGATCCAGGGCATCGGTGCGGGCTTTGTTCCCCAAGTATACGGCAAGGACCTGGTAGATGAAATCTATCAGACCGACGACGTCAAGGCAGGGGCCATAGCCCGGCGCCTGGCCAAAGAAGAGGGTATCCTGGTGGGGATCTCCGCGGGCGCGGCCCTTGAGGCAGCCTTGACGGTTGCCAAACGTCCAGAGAATAAGGGCAAGACCATCGTGGCGGTGCTGCCTGATACCGGAGAGCGCTACCTTTCCACCTGGCTGTGGGACGAATAAGCCGGATCTTCCCTGTTTTTCTGGTAGGCGGGAGTATCCCCTGAGGTGGAGCACCGCCGTTGCCAGGAGTGAGGGGTACTGATAACGGAACCTTTCGGTCGTTCCCCTTGGTTCTCTCGCATAGATATCCAAGGGGATGAAAGGAGGGCTCTTGCTTGAAAGACGGGTGCTCCCTTCCTTCTGTACAGGAGGCGGCGCTCATTCCGTACCCGCGGTGCCGGGCCCCTGAGCCCTTCGCGGGCTTTTAGTTTTGGGGGAACGCCGCTTATTCAAGGATGGTGATTTCTACCCGGCGGTTGCGGCTGCGGCCCGCTTCGGTGGCATTATCCCCCAAGGGTTTGGTACTGCCCCATCCTTTATAGATAAAGCGATCCGCACTGATACCCCGGCTCACCAAGGCATCCACCATCCGTTTAGCCCGCTCAAGAGACAGTTCCAGGTCCCCATCGGTGGAGCCTGCGGCAGCGGTGTGCCCTTCTACCAGGAAGCTGCGCTCAGGGATCTGCCGTAAGGCCTGGGCAATGAGATCAAGCCGGGGTGTTTCTGCCTCAAGAAAGTCCGCGGAATTCGGGACAAAGCGGATATCCTTCACCGTGAGCCGTATCCCTTCAGGGACCGGGACTAAGTCTATCGCGGCCTGCTCCAATCCGGTAACCGGTATGTTCTGGGGAGCCTCCTTTGCAGGCGGTTCAGGGGGGGCCTGTGAAATGATGGGTTCCGGAACCGGAACCGGCGCTTCCTCAATCTCCGTACCCAGGGTGTTACTCAAAACCGCAAGCACCGCATCTTTATCCATAGGAACCATCCCGGAGCCGAAAGTCAGGGTAAAGCCGGTAAAGCGCAGGGTGGAACCGTCGGCAAAGGAATAGGTCTCATCCAGGCTGTCCCGCATAAACAGGGGAAAGCCGTCATCCACCCTGATGAGGATGTCTACCTTATGAATATCCCGCAGTTGGATAAAGGCGGCTCCTTGCTTTGCGGAAGAACCTGTATAGCGAGAAGAATATTGCGCGAAGATACGGTGAACGAACTCATCCTTATACCATTCGGTACCCTTATATTCATATTCGGCGATGATAGGCACTATCACCGCTTGCCCGCTATGCAAGGGGTCAACCGCACGGCTTCCCGGAGCGGTCCACTTATACCCGGGGAACAGGCGGGAGGGAGGAAAGCTCGGAAAACCCCGCAGCGCGGGAAAGCCCCGGTCATCCGCAATGGCGATGTTCCCATCAGGGCTCAATCGAAAACTCACGGGGATCACCGCGTCCAGGGGCTGGGCGCTTTGGCGCATATCCCGCAGGGTTTCCTCAAGGACAAAGAAATTACCTTGATATAAGAGGCTGGGCCCTGCAGGGCGGGTACTTTGGGAAGCCCGCTGTCCAGAGGGAGCAGGGGGCGGCTCTGTTTGGGGAAGGATGGATGCCCGGACTTCATGGTAGACATGGCCGGTATAGGTCCCGTTATCATACCGGCGCCAATCAGAACGCTCCACCAGGGAATAAGGCCCGCTATCGGTCATCCGCAAGACGGCCGTATCCGGGGGCTGTTGCGCCTGAGTATGTATGCAGGCATAGAGGCAAACGAGCCCCAGCCATACCGTATTCAATAGTATTTTGTACATATTGTTACTATCGGAAATTTTATCCTAGAGCGCTTCTTTTTCTTGCCGGGGGGAAATACTTTGTAGTATGCTTCTTCCTATGCCTAGGGAAACAGCAAAGCCCCAAGACCCCTTGATAGGGGGAGGAACGGTACAGGACGCAAAGGATACTCTGGTCCGGTATATCACCAGCTTAAAACTAACGGAAAAACGCTACGCCCAACTGGGGGAGGAGGAGGCCCGATGGACCTCCCGGGTAGACCTGGCCCGGTCCCGGGGGGCCCTTGAGCTGGCCGGGGAAGCGGAACAGGAAGTGGAACGCCTCAGGGCCGCACGCAGGGAAGTAGAAGCGGACATGGCCGCACTGAGGGCGCAGATTGAGGCCCTGCGGCAGCAGCTTCCCGGCCTTGCGGCAAGGGAGCGGACCATAGACCCGGATCTGCTGGAACAGGAGCTCCTCATAGCCACGGGCCGGCTACCGGGATGCGCGCAGGAGGCCGAAGCGGAGCGGGCTTTACAGCATATAGAAGAGGAGCATGCCGCCGATGCTGCCCTGAAAGCCTTGAAAGCAAAGATGACCCTGGGCTGAGGGGCCTGCCCCCTATGCTTCAGGTCCCGGGGATTTCCGCTGCGGCCGCAGCCGTACACAGTTCAAGCACCAGGGATTTAAAATAATCCAGGCTAATGGGCATACGCTCCACCGGAACGCGGGTGAACTCAAAGAATTCGAAGAGCTCTTCATCCGAAATGGGAAAGACCCCCGTATCCAGCACCAGAATCTGCTCGAAAGAGCCGAAATTGATGCGGGCATCGGTCTCATCCCAGCCGTGTCCCTGCAGGTATATGTCTTTCCATAGCTTTAAGCCGCCCATGGTAAGATAATACACATTCCCGCAAGCATCACTGAGCTTTTTCTTTTCCGGGCTTACTAAGAGCTCCACACAATTAGCCGCTTTCGGGTACACCACAGCGGATTTCCCGGTTATTCGGGCCCATTCGGTATGACACATGCTTCCATAGAGCAGCACGGTTTTATCCTGGGGACGGGACTCCAGGTATGCGCGTACCGATTTTTCCAGGAGATCCGCCTTCACATCCAGGGCTGGGGAGAGAAACTCCACGGAAATATCCCCTAAGGCCGCGGTGATCTCAGGCAGCAGGTATTCCAGTTCAAAGCGGAAAATACCGCAGGAGAGGAGGGATACCTTCATGGTGAACTCCTCAGATACGCCTTGATGCTTTCCCGGGGATACCGGGACGGGGCCTTCCCGCCGGCATTGACCGTAAACAACGGGAGCAAGGCCGGACCTGCTCTCACCTGTTCATTACTATCCATAATACAGCTCCTGAGATACTCCTTTGCCCGTAAGGGGCATAGTACTCTCTCGTAATATACTACTCCTGTTCAGTATGTCCTAAGTTCGAGGGGTATAGTGAACCCGTCATTGCGGGGGCGAAGCCCGAAGCAGTCCAGACAGGGCAGTCCCCGCAGTGGATTGCTTCGGGGCAACGCTTTGCGTTGTGCTCGCGATGACGGGGCGGGGCTCCCCCGCAATGATGGGCTAAACTTGACCTGTATTTGGCCTTGCCTGTTTCAGAACACACCTCTCCCCGGAGAGTTTTCTCTCGGAGACGAACAGAGGGACCAATACGGAACACCCGGCGAATGGGCGCCCCTTATCCGGGTGCCGGGACAAGGGGAAGCGGGAAGAGGAACAGAAAAGCGGTAGGGGTCTGCGTTTTCCCATAAGCGGGTCTGACCCTTATGTCCTGCTCCCCCGCAAGCTCCGCTTCAGGCGGCTCCCCTTCGAGTATCCGAGACCAATACCGGTCTCCCCAGATATGCCCTTCCCTCCCCTGGGCACGGTTGTACCGCTGGGCAAATACCTGTTTCAGCCATTTC
>JAITEL010000030.1 GCA_031282065.1 Treponema sp. | reverse complement strand
CTCCCGACACTCAGGCAGTTTCTCCGCCGCCTTATCAAGATACCCGATAAAGGGTTTAAGTATTCTCCGTCCCATGCCTTATTTTAGGCATCTTTTTTTGAATTTGGAATTGCTGCCTGGCCTGGGCTGGGTATTGACAAACTGCGTACCCATGGTATGCTCTTGTCTAAGAGGTTTTTATGGTACCTATAGATGCAGAAAAAGATACCCTCATCCAAAAACTCTCCGAACAATACGCTCAAAACCGCATCGACCTGGGTGAATATGAACGGATGATTGCATACTTTACTAACATTGAAACAAAACATGAACTAGATACCGCGGCTAAAATACTCCAAGAAATGGTTCATAGGGATACACAGCCCTTGGACTTAGGTACAAGCCCTAAGGGTGAGACCCATGTAACGGTATTGTCATGGAGCAGTTCATCGGTAAAACCGGTTAATGGCTCCATTGGAAAGTATGTAAGTGTTTTCGGGGCCAACAGGATACTCATAGACCATTTGCCTCCGGGGAAAACCGTCCTTCAGGTCAGTTCAGTATGCGGATTAACCGAAATACTGGTTGCCCAAAATATAAAGATCATCAATAAAACCATTCCTCTCTGTTCGGGCATATTTATCTCTGGTGAGGGTAAGATCGCCTGTGATGATGCGCCGGAATTGTATATAACCGGAAAAGTGCTCTTTGGAAATATAAGCATCATAAGAACATAAAAGAGGTCTACCGGTACTGCGCAGCAGCAAAGGCGCCGCATGCAAACCATGCTGCGCCTTTGCGTTTCCTTTTGCTCTGGCTGCCCTCCTCAAAAAGCCTTAGGCATTACTAAGCTGCCAGCCGTTTTCCAAGATCATAGCAGGCTTGGAGGGCTTCTTCCGAAGGTTCCAGTTGGGTGATAAGCCCCGCTCCATCCACCTGGGCCCCAAGCCCTTGCATCCGTTTCACCCAATCCTGCATCCATTTACCTTCACCCCAGTCGTAGGAACCGAACAGTCCCAGGGCCTTGCCCTCCACTTCGTTGGAACTTAACGATACGATGAAGGGCTCCATTTCGCTTTCTTCCAGGACCTCATCCCCCATAGCAGGACAGCCGAATGCCAAGGCATCAGCCCCTTTTACCATATCCACCGAGGCTTCCCCTACGGCTTTGAGCACCACTTCGCCCCCTGCCTCACTGGCCCCTTTGGCCACTGATTTTGCCATGGTCTCGGTATTACCGGATCCACTCCAATAGATAATGACTATTTTTTTCATCATCTGCTCCTGTTAGTTAGGTTTAATGTACATAATTAGCTATAACTAACATATCGCTTTTACCGGCTTTTGGGAAGATCATGAAACGGATATTTGCGAAAAGCCCTTCAAAACCACCTTACAGCTCATCCTGGACAGGAACTATCTTGAGGGTAAGCAGCAAGGGAAGATGATCGCTAAGACCATTGCCGGTGCGGGGATTATAGGCATAGGGGCGCCCCTGGGCATTGATAAAGGGCTCCTTGTTTATGACCATACAGGTATCAAAATCCCAGCCCTTCTGGTCAAACAAAGATTCAGTCAGCAAAAAATGGTCGATGGTTTCCCATTGGCCCTGATAGTAATAGGAACCCCCTTGCAGTTCCGTTCCCCAGGGAGAGTAGAGCCCCGGTGCGGTAGCAGAAAAATATGCTGGTTTGGGAGGCTTGTTGCTACTGAGGACGAGGAAATCCCTGGAGACCTGCTCCTTGGGGGAAAGAGCGAAGGTTTCGGCAGCTATAGTCAGACCGGTAAGTGCTGCGGCTTCGGGGTCATCCGGGAGCAGGGCAGTAATGGAAGTTCCGGTTTCCCGGTACCATTCATCGTGGTTTTCATTTAAGTCCCCCATAATCAGCACTGGCATATCCGGGTCTTCCTGTCGTAGCTCTTGCAGCCTCCGCATGATGATCCGGGCCGAGGCACGGCGAAGAGATTCGGTGGCCACTGCTTCTTTACCTCCCTCTTTTGCCTTCCAATGACAGACCAAAAGGACCAAGGGCTGGTTCTGTATCCGGATCCGGACCTCCAATATGGGCCTGGGCGTGGTTTCTCCCTGGGCCGTAATCGAATGAACCCTGGTCTCTTCTAAGGGGAAACGGCTTAACAGTCCTATTCCCAAAGGCGCACCTGGCTTATTGGCAAAACATAGGTACTGATACCCACAGTTTGCCAAAGGTCCGTTAAGCAGATCCTCCAAAACTTGAATGGTTTCTATTTCTTCCATACCAAGAATGTCCGGACCTTTATCAGTTATACGACCAATAGCCTGAGCCAGAGAATTGAGCCGTGCCCGGTACTTTTCATCGGTCCATCCTGCAGCCTGGAGATAGGTATCATATTCATGTCCGGTTTCATTCCCATCAAAAAGGGCCTGAATATTCCATGTTGCCAGGGTCACAAGCCCTGAGTCTCCCTGGTCTTGAGAACCAGTTCCCATTACCGTACATCCTCCAAAGAAGGGCAGGATAAAGAACAGTACCACCCCCTGCAAGAGCTGGTAGCGGTATAAACCGCTCCGGGCATAGATCGTTTTCATATTTTTCTCTCAAGCCTCCTGTATAAGTACGGCTTTGCGAGGAGGCTTGCTTGTATCAGAGCCCAGGATAGGGGATAAAAACCTTCGGAAGTGTGGATGTGCCGGACCATGGTATTTTCCCCAATTGTTTTTTTCCTCCTAAATCCCTATAGTACAGTTTTAAGCAGGTACAATATGGAACAAAAGCCGGTCATACGGATTATGACCTTAAATGATTATGAAAAGGTATATGCCCTATGGAAACGAAGCTCTGGTATGGGTATACGATCTGTAGACGATGCTAAACCAGGCATCCAAAGGTTTCTGGAACGGAATATCCATACCTGTTTTGTGGCGGAGCATGAGGGGCTCCTGGTGGGTGCCATTCTGAGCGGTCATGACGGACGGCGGGCGTATATTTATCATACCGCAGTGGCGAAAGCATACCAAGGACAGGGCCTTGGGACCGCCCTGGTCTCCTCGGTAGAGCAGGCCCTTCGGAACGAGGGAATCACCAAGATCGCCTTGGTAGCCTTTAAGCACAATGAAGGGGGAAACCGCTTCTGGGAAAACCAGGGCTTTGCAGTACGGGATGATTTGGTGTACCGGAATAAGCAGATCACCTAAAAGTATGCTTCATATATGAAGGAATTATTGGCAATAGACGGGAACACGTTTAAGGCAGTCAACAGCAAGGAACGGATAGGGCGGCGTGAAAAGAAGATAGGGGAATATCTTGCGGAGATGGAAGAAGCATACAGCGAAAGGGAGCATCATAAGAGGGCCGGTCTGGTATACCAGGCCGGCCCTCTGGTAAGGAAAGGATTAATAGTTTTCTGCTTTGATCTGAAAATAGCCTTGGGGATGTTTACAAACCGGGCAGAGCTCAGGGCTTTGCTTCCCAATCACGATATGACCGCAATTAGAGCATTGCCAGACCTGGTCCCCTTCCCGGGAGAAGACCATGCCCCCCTCAATATTGGCGAGGAGTTTGCGATAGCGCTGTTCATGCTCCTTCTCAATGGCGCCGACCAGAGAAAAGAGGGTGGCGATGTAGGAAAAACCCTCTTCCTGTGCTTCCTTAGCAAAGGCAGCATACATAGAGGTCCACTCATAGTGTTCCCCTGCGGCCGCGTCCTTGAGATTGCTCAGGGTATCAGGTACGGCATCCCCATGCAGCAGCTTGAACCATATTTTGGCGTGTTCCTTTTCTTGTTCAGCGGTTTCTCTAAAGAGGGCCCCTATCTGATTATAGCCCTCCTTCTCTGCCTTGGATGCGTAATAGGTATATGTATTCCGGGCCTGGGATTCTCCGGCAAAAGCGGCCTGTAAATTCTTTTCTGTTTTGGAGCCTTTTAATTCAGCCATGTTTTCCTCTCTTCTCTCTCAATATACTCAAAGGCTGGCTGATAGGAGATCCCCTGCCAACAGCCCAAAGGAGTGATACTTCAGTATGCTCTAGACCCCGCAAACATGCAAGTCTCCGCGGCTCCGGTACAGCAATTCCAAATTCAAAAAAAGATGCCTAAAATAAGGCATGGGACGGAGAATACTTAAACCCTTTATCGGGTATCTTGATAAGGCGGCGAAGAAACTGCCTGAGTGTCGGGAGGCCGGCAACGACCTCAAATACACCCTCTCTGATGCGCTCAAGAGCGCCCTGGCGGTCTTTTACTTCCAGCATCCCTCTCTGCTGAACTTCCAGCAGGAAATGCGGCGAAAGACGAAACGGAACAATCTGGAAACCCTGTTTGGGGTAAGCAAGACACCCTGTACGGAGCAAATCAAGAATATC
>JAITEL010000028.1 GCA_031282065.1 Treponema sp. | reverse complement strand
TCTTAAATTTTGTTTTTTAAATAAATGAGAAGAGGGTCTTTTAAAAACTTTTTTGGAGAAGTAATGGATAATTAAAGGAAAAAATGTTATACCCCCCCCCCCCCCCCCCCCCCTCATTTTACAGTAACACAATCTCTATACCACCAAAGCACTTTTTCTATCTCCCGGCACTGTTATGGTCAGCTTTGGGGGCATCCCCCTTGATGTTTTAGGGAGTATCCCGGGGAATCATTCCAGGTGCATCACCGCGTTGCGGTTGCAATAGCCGTGGCAAAGACCTTCCTGTGACGGAGCGGTCTATGCCACACCACATTTATAGACAAGGAACAGGTATGAAGAAAAATCATGTTAGCTTGTGGATCGGCGCAGTGGCGCTGATTGGTTCGTTATGGTTCATGGGGTGCCCCACCTCCTCGGAGGATCCCAAGGAAACCACCTATTCGGTTATAACAGTGCCTGATGATAGAGGGGAGCTTACCGCTTCTCCCAAGAGCGGGCCCTCCGGTACCGAAGTAATCGTAAGCATCAAGTCGAAAGACGCCTATTACTTAGACGAAGTGTTCGTTGACGGTGAGAGCAAAAACCGGGACAATCCGGTTAAAGTTACCCTTATAGACAAGGATATTACCGTTAAAGCGGTCTTTCTACCGTTGCCCGAAGACAATTACAAAGTCCTCCTGGAGCAGCCTAAAGGTGGGACCGGGACCATCTCCTTTAGCATTGCCGACGCTGATGGGAAGGAATACGGGACAGTCGGCAAAACGGTAACCCTGTCCAACAAGGCTGCCGAGGGATACGTTTTCAAGAACTACATTGTTGACGGGGCAGCAACAACCAACAGCACCTTTCCCCTGCCGGCAAGAAACGTAACCGTGTCTGGGGTGTTTGAGAAGCTGGCGGATAAATCCCTTAATGATCTTCTCACTGTAGGCAAAAACGCGCTGAAAGACGGGAACGTATCGGTTGCCCTCAACGCCTTCGAGAGCGCCTACGCCAAGGATTCCAATAACCCCGAAGCCCTGGTCTATTCCAGCCTTGGCAAGCTCGCTTCCATTGCCTGGAGCACTGAGGTGGGGAATCTCTTCAAGGATCGCCTCGGCTTAAAGTACTATCCCAATACCCTGGACGCCTTGATCAACCCGGAGAGCTGGTTCACCTATTACCCGGATCAAGAAGGCACCGGTGGTTCCCAGCAGCCGCCCCTGAATACCCCTGAGTGGCTTACCGGGAAGGAACCCTATACGGACTCCCTGGTTACTCACAACGGTGAACAGGTTGCCAGCAGCGCAAGCTGGCCCCTCATTCTCATAGCCAACCTTATTGACAAGAACTCCACCGGCCTTAACCCCGCCTTAGATGGCCTTATCAATGCGGTATTCGATAATCCCAACTTCAAGGAAGCGGAGAAGCGGACCGCCAGTCTCAAGCAGAAAGAGCCGGTAAAACTGGATGCGGACATAGCCGGGATCTTGGGGCTTTCAGACTTTTTTGGAGGAAACGATGTGTATGTGGGCTGGGCGGAACTGGAACTGCTGCTGAACGCCCTCAAACTGGTAAAGGCTACCCTGCTCTATGTGGACTCCTACAACTGGACCTATGATATAGGCTTTGTGAAGGACCTGCCCTGGGATGAAAGCATCCTTGAAGGGGAACAGATCGATGCCATTGCCGGCAACCTCAACAAGGTGCTGCCCCTCAGAACCGGCTTTATGAGCGGCCGGGGCGGTTCGTATCTGGAGGATTCCCGCAATGCCTATGTCGAAGCCATCAATGGGATCATCAGCGTGTATGACTACTATATCAGTGGTGCCAGCAAGCTGCCCACCGGGTTTAAAGACACCCTGAACGACTACAAGTCCTACAGGGATGAGGCGGTGAAGGCCAAAAATGCCATTGACAAGAAAGAATCCGTCAAACTGACAATAACGGGTGGGACGTTTACTATCGACTTCGGGAAATTCTTCACTTCCGGCCAGCTTGCCCTGGATAAGTTCATTGAGACCGAAGGATCGGACACTAACAAGTCCCCGGTGTTCTACGGTTTTACCGGGAATACCGCCACAAAGATCACTTCCTTTGATGACTTTGAAAAGAACTACGAAAGCATCGGCTTCAAGATCAGCGCCACTCCCCTTGGGGATATCATCGGAGAGGCTCTGGCCAAGGACGTGTTGCAGGGATCAGGGTTGATCGATGAGCAAGGCTACCTGCGCTTCGATCCCCTCTCCGGTACTATTGCCTGGGCAGTCTACCATTGGGACGACACAATCAGTGAGAAAATCAAAGAGCTCCTCAAATAATAGGCGCCGCTGCTAATGGCTAAGCCAGGATCCCCGGCCTTAGGGCTGGGGGTCTTTTTTATCATGTACCTTACGATCGGGCTCTGCGGTCAAGAAGAAACCCCCAGGCCCGTGCAGAGCGCCCCAGCGCCAGCCGCAGGCTACGCCCTTGCTGCGGAAGGGGGCAGCTTGTGGCTTGAGGGGGATCACGGTTCAGGTTTCTGGGGGGCCGGCCTTTCCCTGAATCGGGGCCCATTCTACGGAGCTATAGCTGTAGGGGGTTTGCTTTCGACCCTTCCCGCCTTTGACACGGAGTATACCGGAGCCTGGATCAAGGCTGGCGTGGATACGGCCCTGCTGGGTCTGGAGCTTTCAGGAGGGCTTGTTCACCGGGACGCCCTCCAGGCACAAGCCCTGGGCTTCCCGGTGAGCAGCGACCGCGGCTATGGGTATTTTCTGGGCCTGGATCTGCCGCTGAAGCTTGGAAGCTGGAGCCTCGTGCCCTCCGTGCTTTTTGCCCAGGGGTTCTGGGAAGAGGGGGACCTGTACTGGTTTTTCGGTGAGCCCCAAGTTCCGGCTTTGGTTGCTCCGGGCCTTTCTCTTTCCTTCCGGGAAGAACAGGGCCTGTATTTCCGTTATCTTTCCCTGGATCTGCGTATACTCAGCCCCTGGGATGAAACCCTCCTTAGCGGCCATGTGAACGGCTTCACCGGGGCATATCGCTGGACCCGTACAGGGAGACCCTTCGGCCTGGACGCGGCTGCCGGCTGGCTTTCCCTCGCAGGGAACATGCAGGGGAGTCTCAATGCGGAGAACCAGCCCTATCTCTTATTTCCCTACGCCTTTTACGATGCTGCCCTGGACACCCGCGTTCACGGGCTTTTCGCGGTCCTTAACGGGGAGTACCGGCGGGGCTTTTTCCGCCTGACTATGAGCCTGGGAGCTGCCCAGGTGCTTTTCGGCTCCCTTAACCTGGACCGGCACTCGAAACAAAAGACCCTGTCCTACCTGGGCGTCCTGCTGTTTGACGGACGAGAGGAATACGGCTCCTGGTCCTCCAATCCGGGAGGACTGGGCGGAGCCTTTTTCCTGATTAAGGGGGGGCTTGAAGCGCTGCCCTTGGGCAGGAACCGCAAGGGGCCGCGGCTATCCCTCACCGGGGGAAAGCTCTTCGCCCTTCCCTGGGGCTATGAACCGCTGGTGAATGCTGCCTTTTCCGAGCTCGGCGAAGGAGGAGCGGCAGGGCCGCAGGCTGCGGGAGGAGGCCCCAGTCTCACCAGCATACTGCTTTCAGGCCTGTCCTTCTGTTGCAGCATCACCTGGTAGCGATTAAAAACCAGCGAAAGCAGGTACTCACTGGG
This sequence comes from Treponema sp., assembly GCA_031282065.1. Lineage (GTDB taxonomy): Bacteria > Spirochaetota > Spirochaetia > Treponematales > Breznakiellaceae > JAIRLU01. The sequence goes on along the minus strand of JAITEL010000028.1, from coordinate 1,517 downwards.
GAGCCTTGAGAAAAGCCTGGACTTTGCGCGTCTCGGGCGCTGTTTATTGAAAGAAGGCTTTCTTGTATTGCAGGTAGTCCCAATGGCTGAGCACCCCTACGAGTTTTCCTTCTTCCACAATGGGCAGGTGCGCGATATGGTGTTTGTAAAAGATCCGCTCCACTTCCCTCATGGTGATATGGCCTTCTGAGACTATGACGTTCCTGCTCATGTAGGCCTTAACCGGGCTGTGCATCTTGGCGGCTTTTCTGCCCTTCATAATATCCCTAAGGCTTAAGAAGCCGGACACGACTCCCTGCTCGTTGACCACCGGCACGCCGGTGAGATCCTGGGATTCCAGGAACAAGGCCGCATCCAAGAGGCTCAGGTCGTCTCGAATGGTGGGCACATTCCGGGTCATAATGTCCTGGGCCCGGATAGCAGGTTTCAAAGAGCCCTCCAGATAGGCAAGAAACCGGGTATAAAAGGCCGGGCCGTCCTGGTGCTTGAGGGTAAGCGATGCCGCGGACTGATGCCCGCCGCCGCCGTATACATAGAGCAGTTCATGGAGATCGATGCGGGCTTTCTGGCTTCGGGCAATCAGGAGGAGGGTTTTCTTCTTAGGGATAAAGAAAAAGGCGAAATACGCGTCCGGGTTTTCCACATCCATGACCTTCTCCACCACTGCCGAGAGGCCCTCTACCTGGTCTTCCAGTTCCAAATAACTGAGGAGTATCGTATGGCCCTGTATGCTGCTGGTACTCGCCACCAGCAGCAGTTGGTTCAGTATCAGGATATGCTCGTCTTCGATGATGCTCTCCAGGAAGGACTTCACCAGCCGCAAGGAAGCCCCCATGTCCAAGAGGTACGCGGAGACCTCGTAGTCTTCCCGCCGGACATTCTCATAGGTGAGCCGCCCGGTATCCGCGTAAATCCCTGCCAAGGCTATGGTCGCTTCCTCAGCCTTGAGGGAAATGCCCCGGGTCATAGCCAGCTTTCCCAGATAGGATACCGTGGCCCCATAGGGGCCTCCTTCCACCTGGGCCCCCAGGATATCGCAGCTTTCCAGGTTATGGTGATCCATGATCCGTATGGCAGGGTCCGAATGTTTGATATGGTTGAAGTATTCCTTGACCCGCTGCGCGATACAGGTATCGACGATGATGATGTGCTCAATGGTTTCCTCCCGTAATTCTTCGGGGTTGAGGAAATCAAAATAATCCTGGTACAGGGTATAGAGTTTACGGGCTGCCGGATGAATCAGGTTGCTCTTTACCAAGCGGTAATCGGGGAACAGCTTTTTCACCAAAAGTAAGGAACCCAGGCAGTCCAGATCCATGTTACTGTGACCAAAAGCTATATTCATGAAGATGCATTGTACCGGTTTTAGCGGGACTGTGCAATCGCTCCTTACGGAAGGGCCAGGGCTCCTGCATTTAGTTTCCAAAGAGGACGGTATACATATAGTCCGGGTTCATGGCAGCGGTGTATCGTTTTTTAGGGCCGGTCATCTTCCGTTTCTTCCCCGAAGGCCGGGG
>JAITEL010000179.1 GCA_031282065.1 Treponema sp. | reverse complement strand
TCATCTCAATAAAGAGGCTCCATGCCTTATGGTTCAAATTGTTATGCCCCTGGGGGGTACGGAGTCGGGATTGTTCCGTTTCCCCCGGGTGGGAGAAACGGTGTTGGTAGGGACTGAAGGGAGCGCTCATTATCTTATGGGATACCTGCCTACGAGCAGTGATTTTGAAACCGCCGGTATGTCCCAGGATGACGGCAGGGGAGAGGTGTTCCGCTACCGGCAGACCGGGAAAAAAGAAGGGCAGGAAGGGAAGGAATCCTATTCGGAAATAGGCTTTTATCACAGGCCGACCTCATGGAAATCATCAGGGGCTGATCAGGGAAACTACGCTGCTGCTACGGCTGAGGGCTATCCCAAGATTGACCAGATCCGCATCCACTCCACCGGGGACGTCCATGAAAGCGCGGTGAACCATCACCGGGTACAGGCAAAGCGTTTTGAACTGTTTATTGATTGCGATCCTCCAAAGACTGCCGATTATAAGGCCGATCCGCCTTTTGGCGACAAGAACGGGGATGATTCATTCCTGTACGCCGGAGATGCCCATATCAGGGCTAAAAACCGGGTCGTTATTAAGGCGGGAGAATCCATAGAGCTGCAAGCAGGACGATCTTCTATTATTATCAATGATGAAGGGATTACTATTGCCTCAAGAAAAACACAGTCGAATATTTATAACTCATGGGACACCGTGCTGACCTTAAAGGCCAGTAAGGGAATCACGATGTTTGGACAGCATGTGGGCATCCGCGGGGGTATCAATTTTACGCTGGAGGAAGGTTACGGTGGTTCTATAAGCAGCAGACTGGGTGTTATGCGGCTCTCAGGTTTTGATATACGAGCAGAGACGCTTAATACGTTTAATTATCTTGCACGTGGTATTGGAAATGGGATTGATTTTCTACTCAATGCCGGAACCATGATTGCCGGATCCGCGGGGGCAAACACCAGTTTGGGGAAATTGGGCTCACTTGCATCAACAAGTCCCGCCGTCAATTTTTTCGCGTCCAAAGGGTCGACTGGAATGGCAGGGGGTTCTGATTTTCAGGGACTCATTCTCGGGCTGCTTGATATTCTTTTATTGGCACTCATGGTTGTTGAAATAGCCCTTGAAATGGCGATTCCTAAAGTGCATAAACGGGACAAGCATGGGCGGGATGGATTGTATACGGTTCTGGCATTAGCTGAATATGGTTTGATATTAGAATGTTTTAGAGAGTTGTGTTCGCCGAGTCTTCCTTACGCTTTTTTTGAATCTTCTTTGCATCTTACCAGTAAAGCTAGTGTGCTCCTGGATGGTCTTGACATTCTTACAACCGCCAAGACTATTGGAAAGGGGAATAGCCCATTAGCCGGCCTTTCTTCAAAAACAGCAAAAGAAGCATATAAAAAAGGCTTTACTAAGTTCAAAGACAATTTAATAACAAAACTGAGCGAAAATGCGTGGAAAATTGTTGGAGGTGGGATTGTTGGTCTTTTCGTTGCCGGGGGGCTTATCACCGGTATGGTCTTATCAAATAAGCAGGACAAGGAACTGGAAGAGGAACTAAGGAGTTTATAAATGGCATTAGACAAAGAGACAAGTGATACCATAAAAGAACTGGTCGCGCCGATTGTCGGTTCAGCCTTGGCTGCCGCGGTAACCGGAGCGGCGATGGCGATCATCGCAAAACTGGTAGTTACGAATTACCAACAGAGCGATTTAAGCGGTGAGAAAGGGATGCACCCCACGAAAGACGAGACGTCGATCAACAAGACCGATGCCTCGGCGAAAGATAATGACGCTTCTCTTGCCAAAGACGGGGTCAAGGCCAAAGACGGGGACCTTTCCGCCGCCCAAACCGATGCCAAGGCGATGACCTCCGACGCAAAAGCCCTTGATTCAGGCGCATCGGCAGCCCAGCCCAAGGCGGGTGCCCTGGACGTCAAGACCAAGGGCTTGGTGATGTCGTGAAGCATCACGTCCTAAAAGTCTCATGAAAATGTGGCGGCAGTGGATGATAAGGAGTAAACATGGCGGATAAACTTGAGTGGATGCATAAACATCTGGCGGTAGTTCGGTATACCTCTATTAAAGAGATTGCTGAAAAAGAAAACTACCAGATTCGACCCGATTTGGCTGAATTATACGTTGGCGTTGACAATGCGGAAGCTATGGTTTTTAAGTTTGCCGATCTTGAGCGTTTCAAGTGCGCCGGTGAGCTTATGATCTATATCGCCCATAAGCGGGCCGCGGTGTGGTGGGGGTACCGCTGTGTGCTTTCCCTTATGGAGGAGCTTTTGCTCAATCCCGCGGGAGAGCGGGACATTGCCACCATAGGCGCGGACATCGAAAAGGGGCCGGAAGTACCGGAGTTTGCTCAAGTAAAGCCCCCCGAGCCTGACCCCGAACAGATAGCCGCTATGCAGGAATCTCTCGCGCAAATGGAGGCGGATTATCAAAAAGCCAGAGCTGCGGCGGATCCTGAAATGCTCGCCCTGGTGGAAGAGGCAATGGAAGTTGCCTTTCAGGAGTTTAAGAAGGTTCAAGGCATACATCCTATGGACCTCCTTAAAAAATTGGGAGAAAGACTCAGGGAGGATCCCAATCCCATAGACCCCAACTCCCCGATCTTCCAGGAGGCGGCAAAGCTCAAGGCCCAGCTTGCGGCGGTGCAGAAAGACACGGTGGAGACCATCAAGGCGGTGCTGCCCCCCAAGGTTCCCGCCCACCAGAAAAAAATCTCCGACAATGCCCTCTCTGCGGTGTACCGCTGGGTCGCGGCTCCCGGCCCGGAGAACGCCCAGCGCTGCCTGGACGCGGGTAACGTATGCCCCGACCAGCCCGGGGGCCTCCTTTCCCTCAGCGCGTTCTGGGCCTTCGGCGATCTGATGCCTGACGGGGAACAGATAGTCCCCACGCCGCCGGGCCTTGCGGCCAACGGCCTTACCCAGACCCTGCTCCTGTGCGCCCTTTCTCCGGGGGGCGTCCGCAAGGTGAAGGAACGCTACGCCGAATACTTCCGGCTGGGGGTGGAAGTTCTCACCGGTGCGAATAACTGGGAGGCAACCCTTGCGGACAGAAAAATGCCCCACGAGAGGCTTCCCGAACCGGACTGGTCCAAGGCTCAGGACAAGAGCGCCGCGGAATGGCAGGCCGAGATGGGGGTAGCGGAGCTGCCGGAAGAGGAGAAGGAAAAGATTATAGGGCGGCTCATCGCCCAGGCCCGGGGGCTCCCTCCTTCTTCACCGGAAAGGGCAGTACCTCAGAGGAATGGAAGCGGGAATACCAATGGAAGTGGGGTAAATCCTGCGTACAAGCGGTGGAAACCCGATTCGCCGGAAGGGGCTGCGGCTCAGGAGCATGGGGATGGGAACGAAAATGGAAACGGAAATAAGAGCGGGAGCGGCTACAAACGCTGGAAGCCGGGAAAGCCTGACTAAAGAAGGAAGCATGATACCATGACGGTTAATAAGCGTACCGTAAGCGATGCAGACGGGAACATTAGTGGAGATACTAAAGGGAAAATAGTAAGCAT
>JAITEL010000113.1 GCA_031282065.1 Treponema sp. | reverse complement strand
CGCTTTTTCTAACAGGCCTCGAACCATTTCAAAACAAGTCTTTTTCCCATGTTATCCTCCCATATTCCGGTTTATCACGGCTTTGGGAGGGTGTCTATCCCTTAACTTGTTGACAGTGCAAGCCGTCCCCCGCCGCCGTCTGCCTGACACCCCCGTCCGGGGAGCGTCCGTCTGTCCCATTGGCCGTTCCTGCGGCTGCCTGTGCGGGCGTTCCCGCGCAGGCCGACAGGCAAAGCGCCGCTGTCAGCGCCGCAAGAACAACCATGAGGAATAGCATAGTGAATGAGGGAAGCGTTTTTCCTGCGGATTCATAGAAAAACCCTCTCCTCAATCTATGGTAAGTAGGCATCGTTCATCTCCTTTTTGTGTGTACGCTGCTTGAAAACTATCTGTACGCCGTTCATGGGGCATCCTCGGGCTTATTCCATAACGCCTCCTTCATCATCCTTCCCTGCGGTATCAGCGCCGAAACCAGCGGGACCCACTCCCCTGCTCGTCTTCGCGTATGCGGCGCGCGGTCTAAAGACTTTGCCCTGATTTTACCTGTTTTAAGGGAAATGAGAGGAAAGCAGTGATAATTTGGGTAAACCGAACGGGAATCCATTTTTAGATACTTAACAGACCGTCTTCTTAGATAGAATATAATCGTGAGCCGTAGGGCGTGTTTTGTCTTGTTACCTGCCGGTTTCAAAAACATAGCAAACAGTCTAAATTCTTGCACAAAGAATGTCAAGTGAAAAATACTTTCTTATTCTTATCACTACTGCCCGTCATGGGCGTTAAACCCGCTGGGGGGCGGAACGAGCCGGACAACTCTTGGGGCCTTCGGCTTTTTTATATGAAGGGGGCCCCGCCCCGTCATTGCGAACGCCCTCCGTCATTGCGAGCGCAGCGAAGCAATCCACTGCGGGGACTGCCCCTGACATAGATTGCTTCGGGCTTCGCCCTTCGCAATGACGGGGGCCCCCGCCTTTTGTCCCGCCGCCTGTCATTGCGGCGGAGTCTCCGTCAATGCGAGCGCAGCGAAGCAATCCACTGCGTGGATTGCCCTGTCTGGATTGCTTCGGACTGCGCCCTTGCGATGACGGGGGCCCCCGCCTTTTGTCCCGCCGCCTGTCATCGCCAGCGAAGTGAAGCAATCCAGTGCGGGGACTGCGCCTGACATGGATTGCTTCGGGCTGCGCCCTCGCGATGACGGGGGCCCCCGCCTTTTGTCCCGCCGCCTGTCATCGCGGCGGAGTCTCCGTCATTGCGAGCGAAGCGAAGCAATCCAGTGCGTGGATTGCCCTGTCTGGATTGCTTCGTGCTGCGCCCCCGCGATGACGGGGGCCCCCGCCTTTTGTCCCGCCGCCTGTCAATGCGAGCGAAGCAATCCAGCGCGGGGACTGCCCTGTCATGGATTGCTTCGTGCTGCGCCCCCGCGATGACGAAAGCCCCCGCCTGTCAATGCGAGCGAAGCGAAGCAATCCACTGCGGGGACAGCCCCTGACATGGATTGCTTCGGGCTGCGCCCTCGCAATGACGAAAACCCCCGCCTTTTGTCCCGCCGCCTGTCATTGCGGCGGAGTCTCCGTCATTACGAGCGAAGCGAAGCAATCCACTGCGTGGACTGCCCCTGACATAGATTGCTTCGGGCTTCGCCCTTCGCAATGACGGCGGCCCCCGCCTTTTGTCCCGCCGCCTGTCATCGCCAGCGAAGTGAAGCAATCCAGCGCGGGGACTGCCCTGTCTGGATTGCTTCGGGCTGCGCCCTCGCAATGACGAAAGCCCCCCGCCTTTTGCCCCGCCGCCTGTCATTGCCAGCGCCCTCCGTCATTGCGAGCGCAGCGAAGCAATCCACTGCGTGGACTGCCTGTCTGGATTGCTTCGGGCTGCGCCCTCGCAATGACGAAAGCCCCCGGCAGTAAGCGCAAGCGGCAAAGGGCGCTTCGATTCCTTATCACCACTGCCCGTCATGGGCTTTAAACCCCCTGGGGGGGGTCAAAGAGGGATGGTTCTTGTTTTGCTGAAACTGTCCGGCGGGCTTTGTGGGAACTGTGAGAAACCACCGTTCCCTTAAACCATTGTTTCCAGGTATGGAGCACATTCAAGGCTTCCAGGGGACTTATCCGGTCCGGATCAAGCTCGGTAAGCTGCTCTATCAACCGTACTACTTTGGCCTTATCAAGCCCGGTATGAGGAGCTTCTTCTGGTACAGGAGGCGCTTCCGGCAGCGGACGAGGACTGTGCTCCTCCCCACTGGGCAAGATCTCCTGCAGGGCCTTGCCGCTTTCTTCCAAACGCTCCAGGATACATCGGGCCCGGTGAAGTACCCGTTCACTCAAGCCCGCAAGCCGGGCCACATGCAGTCCATAGGATTCTGCGGCAGGCCCTTCTTTGAGTTTCCGTAAGAAGATAATCTCCCCCCCCCGATCCAGCACTTCCATAGAACGGTTGGCCAGTCGTTTGTGGGATATGAGGGCCAGTTCATGAAAATGCGTGGCAAAGAGGGTTCTGCATTTGATATGGTCCAGCAGTTCTTCACTCACTGCCCAGGCAATGGAAAGGCCGTCATTGGTTCCCGTACCTCTGCCTACCTCGTCCATGATCACCAAACTGCGCTCCGTGGCCGTATGCAGGATATAGGCGGTCTCGTTCATCTCCACCAGAAAGGTGGATTCCCCCCGTGCCAGGTTATCCGAGGCCCCCACCCGGCAGTAAATTCTATCCACCATCCCGATAAAGGCCTCCCGTGCAGGAACAAAACTGCCCATCTGGGCCATGATGGTGAGCATCGCGGCTTGCCGCAGATAGGTTGACTTACCCGCCATATTGGGGCCGGTGATCAGGGCAAAGGAAACCCCCTGGCCATCAAGGAGTATATCATTGGGGATGAATTCCCCGTTGGGTACATGGGCTTCCACCACAGGGTGCCGGCCCTCAAGGATCTTGAGCCGGTTCTCCTCATCCACTACCGGCCGTATCCAGCCCCGAATGGTTGCGGCTCGTGCCAGGGATTGGGCCAGGTCCAATTCCGCAATACGCCGTCCTGCAGCGGCTAAGACTCCCAAACAGACTTTGGCCTTATCCCGTAATTCAAAGAAGAGCTTTTTCTCAAGCTCAATAACCTGTTCAGAAGCACCGTTAATATCCGATTCCAGCGCTGCAAGCCGGTCGGTGGTAAACCGTTCTCCTGCCACAATACCCTGGCGCCGGATAAAATAGGCAGGAACCTTGGCAAGATGTGCCTTAGTAACCTCAAAGAAGTATCCAATGAGGCGGTTATACCGGATCTTGAGACTGGGAATCCCCGTGGCTTCCCGCTCTTCCTCCAGGTACTCCTCCAAAAGCTGCCGGCCATCATCCCTGAGCCGGCGCAGGGTATCCAGTTTCGGGCTGTACCCTTGACGGATGAGGTTGCCCTCGGTAAACACAACGGCAGGCTCCTCCGCAAGGCCTGCTTCCAAGAGATCCCGCAGTGCCATGAGCTGGGCATATTCAGCGGTCTCCAGGGAAGATGCCTCCTCGGATTCAAAGGTAAAGGGGAACTCATTGAAGGTAAGCTCTTCCTCCAGGGCCCTGATAGATTGAAACAGCACCAGGGCGTTCTTAATGGCCAGCATATCCTTGCCGTGGGCCCGGTCCATGGCAAGCCGGGAACTGAGGCGTTCCAGGTCCGGGGTTCTCCCTAAAAGTTCCCGGAAGGCTCCCAAACGCCGCTGATCCCGGTAAATGGTCTCCACCAGGTCCAGCCGTTTATTGATAAGATCCAGGTTGCGCAGCGGGTGGAGGAGCCGGCGTTTGAGCAGTCGCCGGCCCATAGGGGTACGGGTCTCATCCAGCACCTCCAAGAGGGAAAACCGGATATCCCCATCCCGTACATTCCTCAGGAGCTCCAAATTACGCTGGGTCGATTCGTCAATCCCCACATATTCCGTATCCCGGTATACCCTGACGGCCCGTACATGGGGGATGAGGGTCTTGGCAGTATCGTCCAAGTAATACAACAAGGCCCCGGCAGCGATAATTTCAGGCATCCCTTCGACCAAGCCAAAACCTTTCAGATTGGAGGTACTGAACTGCTTTTCCAAGCGTTTCCGGCTCCTGTCCCGATCAAAGAGCCAATCCGCCCAGCGGTTCACCACTAAGCCGGTTCTATCCGCCACTGCCCCTTCAATAGCGCCATGCTCTTCCAGGAGGGACTCTTGGACTATCATCTCTTTGATCTGGAGCCGTTCCAGTTCCTGGCGTAGCTGTTCTGCTCCCTCCTCCAGGGGAAAAGACGTAACATGGAACTCTCCGGTGGACAGGTCTATATAGGCAAAGGAGAGTTCGCTTTTTTCGGTTACTGCGAGACTGGCCAAGTAGTTGGGGCTCCCCTTATCCAGATACTCCTCTTCCACGGTGGTCCCTGGGGTGATAACTTCCACCACCTGCCGGTCAATCAATGCCTTTCCCTTGGTGGCTTCCGCGACTTGTTCACAAATGGCTATTTTTTTCCCCAGCTTTAAGAGCCGGGCAATATACGAGCGCACCGCATGGTAGGGAACGCCGCACATAGGAAGCCCGTTACGGCTGGTGAGGGTGAGATTAAGCAATGCGGAAACTTCCAAGGCATCATCGGAAAACATTTCATAAAAGTCTCCGAGGCGAAAAAAGAGCACCTCTCCTTGGTGTTCCCGTTTGATCCGCCTGTATTGATCCAGCATGGGACTGGTTTGGACAGAACTGATAGCTCCTCCTTGTGAGGGCTTGAGAGTATCCCTACCGGCCCTCACGGTTTTACCGAGCGTGATTTACCGGCCTGCCTTAGAGCGCAGGCTTTGAATGAGTTTATCCGTAATATCCACCGTTGGGCTATACCAGAGTATGCCGGTATTCTCTTTTAAGTTGAGTACCATGCTGTACCCTTCGCTTTCGGCAATAAGGCGTATCTCATTGTTGACCTGATTCAAGAAAGCCCCGGATTGGGTGAGTTTACTCTTTTGATCCTCTAATTCAGCGGTTTTTACCTTATAGTACTCTTTGAGGTATTCAGACTTGCGGTATACCTCGTGTTCAAAACGCAGGGCCTGCTCCTGGTCTCCGCGGTTTGCCGCACTCAACTGGGAGTTCTTCAAGTCCTGAATTTCCCGGCTCATCCGGTCAATGTCAGTCTGGACCCGATCACTGCGCTCCTCAAACTCCCGGACCGCCCGGGAGTCCCGGAAAAATGCCATATAGACCTGGGAAAGATCCACCACCGCAAAACGGGTAAGCTGTTGTGCATCAAGGTGCACGGTGAGGGTGAAGAGCACTAAGCCCAGCCCCCATGTTTGTATGCCTTTCCTGCCTTTCATCTGTCATCTGCCCCCTTTATCCCGCATATAACTTTTTACTCTCGTCTAATAAGTAGACAACACAAAAGAAATCACAAAATCCAAGCCCCCTATGCTCCCCTCCTGCCACCGGGGTGTGCCGTCAACCACTTTGAAGCGTTTGGCAAAGCTCAGCCTAAAGGGAAACTGGGGTATGGTAAAGCGCAGTCCTGAACCCAGACTAAAGCGCATGTCCTCCATTGCCAGGGTGTTAAAAAAGGCCCAGGGGGTTTCTTTAACCACTGCCGCATCGAAAAACAGGAAGTCCCAGGCGAGTATCCCCGGAACCAGGGGTATCCTCAGTTCCGCCCAGTTCTCCCACAGGGCCAGCCCCTTGTTGTAGTATTCGCTACTCCAGCCCCGCCCGGTGAACATACCGTCCACCGCAAGCATATTGACCGTTTCTATGGGGAGGTCATGACGGAAGGGCTGGGGGAATATGAAAGAGAGGCCCGAATGAATACCGAACACAAGTTTGAAGGCCCAGCTCTCCCCCACGGGGAGGTTGAGCAGGGTATGAAAATATTCTGCCTTGGTATCGGATTTGACATAATGTTCCAGTTCAATCGGGATAACCCCGTAGTAACCGAGCCGCTGTATCCCATAATAGCCTTTGGAAGGATCGTAATAAATGTCCCGCTGATCTAAAGACACGCTCAGCCACACGGAATTGGCCGGGGTCCACAGGTTATTCCGGTTTCTAATGGCCGGATCAAAGGGCCGGTACACCGCTGCATCGTAGGAGTTAAAAATAAAGCCTGTCCTCACCCCGCCGCCGAGCCCGAGGTCGCCCAGGAAGGTGCTAAACCGGTAGCCCGAAGAAAAGCCCAGGGAGACACGCCACTGATCATAGTCCATGAGGAATTCATTGGGAGGTATCTTACTGGCATTGGCATAGTCCTCATAGGAGGTAAAGCCATCAGGATAGGCATAGGTTTCATCCCCAGTGAAATAGGGGGCCCTCATGTCCATAGCTGCCCGGCGTCGGCTGTGCTGGGTCGTAAGATCAAAACTACCCGACAGGGGAAGCCCGAAGATCCAGCGCTGGGTGTATCCCAGGCCAACACTCTGGGTATCCGGCGATGCGTTGAGTTCAGCGCTGACCATGTTTCCATAGCCCAAAAAGTTACGGTCGTTCCATTTGAACAGCAAGGACACGGGGAACTGGTCGGGATCCGAGGTTCCTGAGAAGGTCAGCCCTAATTGCAGATCCGTGGTGGGTTGTTCTTCCACGGTAAAGACCAGGTCCATGAGGTTATCCGCACTTCCCATGGATGGTTCAGGAGCCACCGCGGAAAAGTATTGGAGATTGTACAGATTCCGTACCCCTTCCATGACCTTGGTCTTGGAAAAAATATCCCCGCTCTCCAGGGGTATCTCCCTGAGTATGACGTGCGGCTTGGTTTTTTTGTTGCCTTTGATGAGGATATTTTCAATATGCGCCCGGCCCCGTTCCTCAATGGTGATCTGGTAGGTAACAATGCCCTTTTCAGTATCCCGCTGTTCCTCCCGGTCTATGGTGTTAAAAATATAGCCATTCTCATAGTACAGATCCGCCACCCGCTGGAGATCCGCCTCAACCCGCCGGGCATTGACCACGGTTCCCGGCTTAGAAGAGACCTGGGCGGCTAATTGCTCGGTAGATAAAATCTGGTTTCCTGCAAAACTCACCCCCCCGAAGCTGTACATCTTTCCTTCATAGATGCTGAAGGTGATGGTCATAAGGGTATTCCCTTTCTCGTCTTTCTGGGTGGTCTGGACCACATCGGTAACTGCCGCATCAATATAGCCCCGGTCGTGATAGTACTGGGTGAGGGCATTGCGGTCGGCAATGAGCTTTGCCTCCTGAAACGCGCCGTCGTTTAAAAGGCCCTTGACTTTTAAGGAAAGCTGGCCCCGCAGGGCCCTGGTGGAGAAAACCGAATTCCCCTCAAAGAGCAATGCCTCAATGGCTACTTTCTCCCCTTCCTCAATAAAAAAGTTCACGATTATGGATGCATCCTTGTCCTCCTGGGTTTCAGAGCGGACCTTGATATCGGGGAAGCCTTTTTCCAGGTATTTATTGATAAGGGCCGTTTCATCTATATGCAGCTTGACCTGATTAACTACCTCGTTGACCTTTAGGGAAATCGTCTCCCGTAATTCGCTCCGCCGCAGATGGTTGTTCCCAAAGAACTGGATCTTGGATACGATGGGGCGTTCGGTAACGGTAAACCGGATGATAACGCCAGAGCCCGATCTGTCTGCCGGTACTGCGCTGGGGGTGATAAGCTCAAAATATTCAAGGGCATAAAGCCGCCCCTGGAGTTCCCAGAACAGATCATCGGTAAAGCTCTGGCCCTTGTAGGACTCCACGATCCCCTCCAGTTCAGCCGCGCCGACATGCTTAAGCCCCTGAAATATAATATCTTTTATGGGTTTTCCCTGATACCATTCAACCGACTCTTGGGCAAACCCAGAAAAAACCGTAAGCCCCCACAAAACCACGACCGCCCTTACGCGCATGTATACTCCTTCTGAAACAAGCTCTATTATAGCTAAAAATCACGCGACGATTAAACCCATCTTACGGGAAGCTCGCCCGAGCGCCCCTCACTTAAACAAATCCCTCACAGAAAACACCGAACGCCGCCACGTCAAGGTACAGGAAACATCATTGATAAACATGGTTTCCATGTGCCGGGGAACGACATTCACCCGTATATCAAACAAAGGTCCGTGTAATTCCATACCAATATCCGGTTCTATGGTATATCCTTTTATACTTAAGCCTCCGGGCGTAAAACCTTCCAGATCCCTTTGATTTTCATTATAGCGCAGGGAAGTAATGACCTGTAGGAACACTTCGGGTCCGATATATTTACCTAAGAAAACAGCGGTATTATCAAAAGAGTTACCAAATACGCTGGTATTGGTATCATCTTGCCCGCGAAAGGACTGGGAGACGATGAAGTTCTGCAGGAACTGGGTACGGAAGGAGAACATATCCAAGAAGAGGAGATCCCGAATGCGCCGCTGAAAGTGCCTGAGTACCTGGGTCTGGGCCAGAATATCCGCGGTAGAGGCAAGAAAAGCGTATTGTACCTTATCACTGCCTTCTGTAGGCGCTCCTACCATAGTTTGGCCGAGCATGGAAAAAATCTCTATTTGAGATAAGGGCGGGGTGGATTCAAAGCGGGCGGTGAAGGACTGGAGGGGGGCGTTATCAATTATCATGGAAATGGTTACCGGCCCTTCACTGGTTTGGTCCCGGACCTCTGCGCGGGCAGAGATGGTGGGGTCAAATTGTACTTCATTTTCATTAAACGACAGGAGTCCTTCCCGAAGATAAAAACTCCGTTCAAAATAGAATACTTCTCCACTGCGCAGATTCACATCGCCGGTAAGGGAATAGTGACTGGTGGCAGAATCGCTCTTGATGCGCAGACTGGTTCCCTGGTCCGCATAGGCCTGTAAAATGGGAAATTCCTTGGTGGGCCATATAAATTCCACCTTGCGACCGGCATGGAGAGTGAGATCCGTAACAATCGCCGTCATGAACGGGGTATTGAGCTCCATCCCGCTGGAGCCGGCACTGAGCTTCTCCGTATTCAGGGTTATCTCCGTATCCTGGGCAGCCAGATCCCCCTGGACCGAGAACACAAAATCCTGCATGGATAGATTAAGGCTTCCCCAGGCATTCCCCTGAGCAACAATGCCAAGGCTATCATACGCAAAGGGAATGGGACTTTCTGCAGGAACCTGGATAGTGAGGGTGAAGGTATTGGGGATCCACCGGTCAAACTGGAACCAACCGCTCACGGTACCCAGACCGGAACCCACTGCCGCAGGGATAGGGTCAAAGAACATCTCATTCCCCTGCAAAATCACCGTGAGCGGAACCGGCCGTATATCCTGACTTACATATTGGGGAACCTTGAGCCGGACGCTGTAAGCCTGGGCAAGCCCGAAGAAATCCGGGTCCCCCAGGGGGCCGCTTATCTGTAGGGAAGCGGTTACAAAGCCCCCGGAGATGCCCAGGATATCCTGGATTTCTGCAGGCAAGAGCGCTCCTAATGCAGCGAGATCCACATAGACCTCAGGGGTCTGGGCATCTATGGTTTTGGTGCCGATAGTGCCCACCAAGGTTCCCCGAATAGGGGAGGGATTCGCCAGGGCAGCGTAAAAGTCCCCGGTATCAGAGACCTGAACCCGGATCATATCCTGGGGGCCGCCTGCAAGGGAGAGAAGGGAATTGGTACGGGAAAAGGTAAGCTCAAAGGGACTCTCTTCCTTAAGGGTATTAAAGCGCAGTTGCTCCACATGCAGCACCCCGGTGAAGGCGTCGGCCACGGCTGCTATGCCCAGCCACGAATCAATAGGCTTAAAATCCATACCCAGGGTAAAGGCGGTATCCAAATCTCTCCCGAGAGCGCGCATCTGGATCTGCGCTTCCCCTTCTGCCCGTTGTTCCGGGAGGCTCATGTGAAAATGGGGCAGTTGCATTTCCAGGGTTCCATACTGGATGCCCACCGTGTTAAGGGTCAAGGCTTCGGCGTTCACGGTTCCAGACCCGTTCATCTTGAGCGGAGTATCTGCAATCACCGCAGACAGGGAGTCTAGCTGGAGATCCCCGGAAAAAGATTCCATCGAATCCCAGGAGACCTGTATGTCCCCGGAAGCCACCACCCCATAGGGGTTGTTTACAAAGCGCTGGACCTGCATGTTTGAACCGGAGAGATGCAGGGACAAGCGCGTATCCTTGAAACGGGCGTGCAGATCGTACTGTTCTTCCCCGGTCTGGGTGTCCATGAATAGGGCAGCGGAGATATCGGAAAAATACCGGTCCCAGCTAAGGGACAGATGACCGCTTAAGGCTCCTTTGCCATCATCAAAAAACACTTCCGGGAAAAAGGCCCCCGCTTGATCCGCTCTGCCGTTGATACGCAGGGCGATTCGGGGCGCTGGGGGGGTGCTCACATCCGCTAGTTCCAGGTGATCCAGGTCGAAATACCAGAAGTCCCGCGTATCGTAACGCAGGGAGCTCATCAGGCTGAGCCGAGCAAAGGTTTCCTGGTAGGGGACCGGGATATTTTCCGCTTCAATATACCCTGAATAGCCTCCAAAATCGGTCATATTGATATAGGCCTTGAGTCCGTATGAGCCCTGAATGCTCAGGGAATGGCGATCCAGGAACACCCCTTCCAGATAATAGGGTCTATCCCTGTAGGATGCACTGAGGGAGAAGGACAGATCCTCCAGGCTCCGCAGGTCCGCAGACCCGGCGAGGATAACCGGTTCTTCGGTGAGGGTTAAGCGGCCTTCCGTGCAGGTAATATGCCGGTTGTTGCCGGATATGGCCCCGGTAAAAACCCTGCTCTCTTCTCCCTCTTTTCCCTTTTCTCCATAGGTAAGCATAAAACGGGGCGCATGGTAGGAGAAGCGGCTGAAATCAGTGGCCATAAACACTTCCGTGCTTACCCTGAGGCGCTCCAGGGGATAGGCCGTCCCCGGGGTGCCGGATACTGCGAGCATACCGGATACTTCGGGTATACTTTGAAAGGGTCGGGCTAGAGCCATGATATCTGAGGCAGAAAGGGAATCGACCACCAGGTGGAGTTCTCCATAGGAAGGCTCATAATCCAGGAAACCCTCCAAGGCCAGCCTTCCAAGTCCTTCAGGAAGGGGCGGTGTAACAGAAGCTGCCCCTTCCGCCTCTTCATAATCGAAACCGCCTAAGGATGCGGAAAACCTAAGGCCTTTCTCTTCCAGCAGGACCGAGCCCTGCAAGGATGCCAGGGGCAGCGAGCCAAAGGCAAGGCGGGTTCCCTGAAAGGCCAGTTCCCGATTCCGGGTAAAGATCTGAATATCCCCGGAGATAGGATCGGTCCCGGAAAGGGTAAGCCGGGAAATTGAGAACTGCCCCTGGGGAGCAAAGGGGCTGAGGCCCACGTTCCCCTGATAGTGGAGTTGCCCCTGGGGAAAGTCCAGGGAGAGGGTCTTAACCATGAAGGCCCTCTCCGTACCACTGCCCTGGAGGGTAAATGAGCTGCTCCCCATAGGTAAGAGGGCAGGAGGAATCCGGCCTGCCAGGTTTAGGTCATAGCGTATGCCCCCGGTTCCTGGGGCGGTATCCACCACAAAGGAGGCGCTCCCTGAGGCGCTGAGGGTAAGCCACTGGGTATAGTCCTTCCAGGGGCCTTCCAGGGCAAGGAGCTCTTGGGGCGAAAACCCTTCACCCTGTAAAATCGCGGAGATACGGCCTGAGCGAACATCATAGTCTGCTGCCAAATCAAAGGGGGCTTGATCCGCAAGCTTTGTAAGGGACAGCCCGTGAGCAGTCGAGGCAAGGGTAAAGGCCAGCGGTCGTATCCGAAAGCGCTGCTCCTTTGGACCCAGGGACCCTGCAATGGAACTCAGGTGCAGATTGGCGCTGCCTTCCGAAAAGTCCCCGGTATAGGAGCCGCTTATCCGGCAGTCCATGCCCGCACTCAGCGGTTCGGGTAAGAGGCCGGCCGCCACAGCCGTGGTCTTCCATTGACCCTGAAAGTGGAGCATCCCTTGAGCAAAAGAAGCCTCAAGCCCAAGATCATCCAGGGTGTACCGATCCGATCCTGCGATAATTCTGCAAGACCCGTTTCTTATCTGGAACTGGACCTGCTCGTTCAGCATATCGGTAAGGCTTAGGGCAGAGGGGCTTTCTCCGGTGAGCGCGGAAAAAAGGGAGAGGACATCCGCGTCCCGCTGCATATCTACCTCGATAAGGGGCCGGTCCAGTTGTACTGAGCGAATGGCCTGGGGAATACCCGTACGGATAAGGGTGATGAGAGAGTAGGAGACCCTGACCCGTGCAATGCTGAGTACCGGCTGGGCATCCTCTCCGTATATGCGGATGTTTCGTATATCTAAGGTTCCCAAAAGGGAAGGGCCCCAGGAGTCGTAGCGTATATTCCGGCCTAAGAGCAGTTCAAGCCGGCTTATCAAGGTGTTCCGCAGTTCCATCATGCGATTGTTCATGAGTTCCTGGAGGGGTTGTAAGAGCAGGGTGGTGATGACTACGAGAAGCATAAACACGAGAATTTCAATGCTCGTATGTACTATCCGGTCTAAGCGTATGGTTCTTTTATCGGTATTGTTTTTTTGGTCTGAGGCTTCGGCCACTCACTATCCTTCTATAAAAAGCACTGTATGAGACTATCGCTAGTTTAAGTATACAAAAGTATGTATACAAAGCTATTATAAACTTACTACATCTGGGCTTCATGTTCATCTTTTCGTGTTGAAACGCCCCTTAGCCCAGGGCTCCAGGTACTTCTTGAAGTCCTTAATACTCAAGCATTTGACCCGGCCTGCGGGGCCTAGTTCACCCCACCTGCCGGGGCTCGGTGAAACCACTCCCGGTTCCGGTAATAGGACTGAGATCAGGGCAGCCGCCCAAAGTCCCGGAACTTTTCTAGGCGTTTCCTGTCCTGAACTTGACAGACGCTCCTTCTCCCTATAACAATACCCATGATGATTCTCAAGAATTTTGTGGTTTTTGAAGGTGGAGATGGCAGCGGAACCTCTACCCAGCTTGGCTTATTACAGAACCGTTTCAACTTCCCTGTATCGGACCTTCCCCCCTTGTATGCCACCTGGGAACCCACGGACGGCCCCATTGGGCAGCTCCTCCGGTCCGCTCTGAAAGGGGACATCCCCCTCCAACGAGAAACCCTGGCAACCCTCTTTGCCGCAGATAGAAACGAGCATGTATACGCCCCAAAGGGCATCTGGGAACGCAGTAAGCAGGGTGAACTGGTGATCTCCGACCGTTATGTGCTTTCATCCCTGGTATACCAGGGTATAGACTGTGGTGAAGCTCTTCCCCGGCGTTTAAACGACCGGTTCCCCCTGCCGGAATTGCTCTTTTTTTTCGATATTGAAGGTGAACGGGCCCTCACCCGTATGGAAGAAAGGACGGTTAAGGACATCTACGAATATCTGGACTTTCAGATCCAAGTCAGGGAACGGTACCGGTCTTTACTGCCCGGATATGCCCAGGAAGGGGTCCAGGTGGAAATCATTGATGCCTCCCAGTCTCCTGAGGCAGTAGCCGAGGAAATCTGGAGAGTGCTCAAAAACCTGCCGATAGTAAGAGGAGCTTGAGATGCACTATGAGGAAAAGAAGTAAAAATAAGGGCGGACAAAAGGCGGCCTCCCTGCTGTTGGGTATGACCCTCTGCCTTATCAGCACCGCACCCCTCAAGGCCGATAGGATCCAGTACAAAGAACAGTATTTTAGGCTCTACCACCTGCATTACATCCAATACCCTGATGATACTATGGAAAACATCTATTGGCTTGAAAAAGCCCTGCACGCGGATTTTGCCAATCCCCTGCACGCGGCGGCCTTGATAGAAGACGAGGTGCAGTGGGAGAAGTACCGGTATCTCTTTATGATGCACCTCAACCTCAAGATCATTGAGCAGTACCTGTTTCTGGCTAATAAATGGAACAAACGGCAGGCTTATTTCTACAATGCCCCCTGGAAAGAACAGAACCTGGAAAGCCTTGCAACCGCGGAAACCTGTTTCAAGACCGCACTCTTGTACTGGGAGGATGCGGTGAACTGGGCCGGTAAGGCCCAGGAAGGCCGCTTTCGGTTTATTAACCTTGAACGGGTCCAGTATTGGCAAGATGAGGCCCAAAGGATACAAGGCCGAGCGCTGGATTATGAAAAAATCATCCGCCGGGAACTCTTGCTCCTGCAAAAGGTCCGTGAACGCTTCCAAGCCATGCCTTAGTAAGGGCGGGATGTGCCTCTTGGGGATAAAAAAAGGGGGCACGAGCCCCCTTTTGCAGTAACAGAATGGCTTTTATTGCTTCAGGTTGTAAAAGGCCTTTTTCCCGGCATACTCGGCAACCCCTTCCAGTTGATCTTCGATGCGCATAAGCTGGTTGTACTTACATATCCGGTCGGTACGGCTCATGGAACCGGTTTTGATCTGCCCGGTTTCCAGGGCCACCACCAAGTCCGCGATGAAGCTATCTTCGGTCTCTCCAGAACGGTGGGAGATGATGGCGGTATACCCTGCACGTTTGGCCATCTCCACCGCCTCGTAGGTTTCGGTGATGGTGCCGATCTGGTTTACCTTTATGAGGATGGAGTTACAGGATCCTTCCTTGATACCCCGCTCAAGCCGTTTGGTGTTGGTAACAAAGAAATCATCCCCCACGATCTGTATCTTCGATCCCAGAGCTCTGGTCATTTTGACATACCCTTCCCAGTCGTTCTGGTCCAGGGGATCTTCGATGGAAACAATGGGGTACTTATTCACCCACTTGCTGTAGAGGGCAATCATATCATCTGCACTGAGGAGTTCGCCAGGATTGGATTTCCAGAACTTGTAGCCTTTCTTGTCCCCCTCGTCAAAGAGCTCGGAGCTGGCGCAGTCCAGGGCAATGCCGATCTGGTCGCCTGGTTTGTAACCGGCTTTCTCAATAGCCTTAAGGATATACTCCAGGGCCTCTTCATTGCCGATGTCCGGGGCAAAGCCCCCCTCATCTCCTACCGCGGTGTTTTTACCGGCATCTTTAAGGAGCTTTTTCAAAGTGTGGAAGATTTCCGCTGTCCAGCGGACCCCTTCCCGAATGGACTCGGCACCAATGGGCATAACCATGAATTCCTGAAAATCGATCTTATTGTCCGCATGTTTGCCGCCGTTCACGATGTTGGCCATAGGTACCGGGAGAAGATTCCCGTGGAAGGTTCCCAAATACCGGTAGAGGGGCACATCCAGGTATGCGGCGGCAGCCCGGGCAACCGCCATGGAAACCCCTAGTATGGCATTGGCCCCCAGTTTACCCTTGTTCTCAGTACCGTCCAGCTCGATCATGGTGTGGTCAATATCAACTTGATCCTGGGCATCAGACCCTTCAAGCTCAGGAGCGATAATATTATTCACATTATCCACTGCCTTGAGGACCCCTTTTCCCAGATACCGACTCTTGTCATCATCCCGGAGCTCCACCGCTTCGTGTTCACCGGTAGAAGCGCCGGACGGAACCGCTGCCCGTCCGAAGGAACCGTCTTCCAGAATCACATCCACTTCAACCGTTGGATTGCCCCGAGAATCAAGGATCTCCCGGGCCTCCACATATTCAATAGTGCTCATGTATGCCTCCGATACGAATAAGTTACTACTTGCTTTAATTGTCTGGTTTTACGGAGATTAGTCAAGACCTGGTTCTTTGCTTCCCTTCCGCTATAGCGCTAAGGGAGCCCCTAGGCCTCCGCGACGGGTATTTTAGCTTTGTCCCCTTTGAGCCGGGCGATTGGCGGCTGACCGCAGAAGACGGCATGGGCCACAGGGGAGCAATAGTTATCGCGGTTTCCGATGATGAGGCGGCGCTTACGGCGCAAAATGCGGCCCCTTCCGGTAAATTGCCAACCTTCAGCGCAGCCGTGCTGGGCGTTCACCGCGGGCGAGGGGCCCGTATCCTTCTGCCGGAAGCCCAGGGCCGCCCGGTCCCCTTCGGAAAGGGGCGGCATCTTGAAGTACCGGTCCCGGAAGAAGCGTATCTTAGAGGAGAGGGCCTTAAACGCCTCCGGGCACTCCACGGTAAGGACCTGAGTCCGCTCCGCGTCGTTCCGGGCCTTCTGTAACAGGGCCCGGGCCGTGGAAGACAGGCTTCCCGGTTCCGTACACTCCGCTTCGGGTATGCCCCAGGCGGTCCGCCTGGCCTCGGTCAGGTACAGAATCCAGCTCAGGCACATTGCCAGGATTCCCGTGCGGGGTCCCGGCAGCCAATCAGAACTCTTTGCCATAGTTCTCTCCTCTATGTGTTGAAACGAATGACCTGCAAGTTGTAACTGGCGACTCAAAAGTTATAACGAATGATCTAGAAGTTGTAACTAATGACCCAAAAGTTATAACTAATGACCCAAAAGTTGTAACGAATGATCTAGAAGTTGTAACTAATGACCCAAAAGTTGTAACTAATGACTCAGAAGTTATAACGAATGACCCAAAAGTTGAAACTTCTGACTTAAAAGCTATAGCAGCTGACCGGTCCGGTATACGGGCCGGGTGAGCGGCGTGCCCGCATGGGGAGCTTTGACATATCTTTGGGGGATTGGGATAAAGCTGCGCTTTGTCCGTATAGGAAAGGGGGAGGCAGCGCCAGTTGGCCCGGCTTACCCAGGATAAACGCTTCGTAGCCGCTAAGGGGATAAGCAGTACCGCACCGGTAATTGACCGTCAGAAATTCAATGCAATTTTGACGGTTTTTGAATCGAACAAATACGCTTTGGAAATGAGCGCTAGGGCGTGTTCACACGACGTAAAGTGATAACTGTGAGCGCCACATAAATAACCGCAGTGAACATGATGTCAAGTTTGTCATAACGGGTACAAACCCGGCGGTATCCCTTTATACGG
>JAITEL010000149.1 GCA_031282065.1 Treponema sp. | reverse complement strand
CCGCCTGCCGTCGGGGCTAAAGGCCTCGGAAGCAATACTGATACTATGCCCGGAGAGGGTGCGGAGAAGCGCCCCGGTTTCCGCGTCCCAGATCCTGACGGTCTTATCCCACGACCCTGAGGCGATCCGCCTGCCGCCAGGGCTAAAGATCACGGAACGAACCAAGTCTCTATGCCCGGAGAGGGTGCGGAGAAGCGCCCCGGTTTCCGCGTCCCAGATCCTGACGGTCTTATCATCCGCCCCCGATGCGATCCGCCTGCCGTCGGGGCTAAAGGCCGCAGACAGAACCACGGCGCGATGCCCGGAGAGGGTGCGGAGAAGCGCCCCGGTTTCCGTGTCCCAGATCCTGACGGCCATATCTTCCGCCCCCGCCGAGGCGATCCGCCTGCCGTCGGGGCTAAAGGCCGCGGAATGAACCGAGCCGCTATGCCCGGAGAGGGTGCGGAGAGGCGCCCCGGTTTCCGCGTCCCAGATCCTGATGGTGTGATCATACGACGCCGAGGCGATCCGCCTGCCGTCGGGGCTGTAGGCCACGGACCTAACCGATTCGCTATGCCCGGAGAGGGTACGGATCAGGGACCATGCCTCGGTCGCCGGCTGCGGCTTCACCGCAGGCTGTACCGGCGCGGGCGCGGGGCCTGGCTGCAGCGCGGGTTTTATTGTACTTTGCGCCGCGCTCGCCGGCGCGGGTTTTACGGGCGCGGGAACCGGCTGTACCGCGGCGGCGGGCCTGTTTCCCAAATACGCCACATCAAAAAACTGCGAATAGATGGCCGGTATCTGGCTGCCGCCTGAGGCCCGGCGCACGTCCGCGCCGGTTCTGTCAAACACGTCCCGGACGCTCAAGTCCGGCTTTTTCAGGTTGTTCAAAAGGTGGGTGGTAAAAAGCCCGTTCCTGCCTTCTCCGTCCGCGGCGGTACTGCCCGCGCTGGTGGCGTACACGATGATGCTGTCCGCGGGCTGGTGAGTTACCACCTGAAGGCCCCGGCTGCCGCTCCGTTTCCAGCTGAAGGGGTTGTCCCGGCAGGCGTCCAGCACCACGATGTTCAGAACGTTCCCCGCCTCATTCAGCTCCTCCAGGACCGCCTGCATGGACACCGTCCGGTCCCGCAGGTACGCCTCGCTGGGGATGTTCGCATCCACCGGTATCAGGTAATTTTCGCCCTCCGACTGCACCCCGTGGCCCGCATAATAGAAAAAGCCGTAAGACCCCTGGGCCGCAGCCAGGCGGTTCTTGAGCCGTATGACCGCTTCTTCCATCTGCACCCGGCCCGCATTGGTCAGCTGATCCACGGTAAAGCCCAGGCCCCGCAGGGCCGCGCTTATGTCGCCGGCGTCATTCACCGGGTTGTTCAGCCGGGTAATGCCCGTATAGGCCCCGTTCCCGATTACCAGGGCGTATTTCTGCTGCGCGGAAAGCCCCGGGAGCGGCAGCGCCGCCCACCACAAAACTGCCGCGAACAGGGGCAGGGCCCTCCGGGAAGCAGCCCTGGTCCTGGGGCGGTGAAGCATCGTCGATGTCATCTGTCTTGTCCTCCATGTATGGTATAAACAGGTACACCCCAGGATACCATGCCTTGAGCCGCGGGGCAATCCTGCTGGCTTACCGTGCTCCGTCCCGGCCTGTTCCGTGGCGGGAAGGCCTTTTCCATGCATCTTTCCGGTTAATATCTGCGCAGGTTTCACTGTTTCATGCGTCGGTATCGTTATTATGGACGCATATATTGCTGTTCTCTGCGTCTTTTCCCCTTCTTTGACGCATGGAATACTTATAGATGCGTCCGTATTACCTACCGTAAATGACGCATAGAATATTGATACAGACGCAGGGGATAGCCATACAGACGCAGGGATCGCCCGGATACAGGTCCTTCTTAGGGTAAGAACAGCCTCAAAAGTCGAATTTGTCCTTCCATAAAGGATCCCTGCGTTGCCGCAGGATATGCCCGTTTCAGGGCCATTGTATCGCAAGGCCCCCGAAGGAGTACGGCCTCTCCCGGGCCTTTGTCCCGCGCCCTGCCTGACTCCTGGAAGGCTTCCGCCAGGGGCGGACGCATTTGTGCATCTGCTCTGTCTTTGAAAAACGTACCCCTTTCCTCTTCTGAAAGATCGGAAAAAGACAGGGAAGACCTTTATTTTTAAAATACATGATAACCGCCTTGTGGCGGGGATTTTTATCTTGAGGCATTACGTCCTTGCTAACAACACCTAATATCCCTAACGTTAACTATGGACTTTTGGGGCCTTTTGGTCCACATATACTTTTGGCTGCAAGCCGAAAGAGCCGGCTCGTTCCGCAGGAATGGCCTGCTGACTAAAGACTTTACCGGAGGTTTATCCTGTTTCCAGATATTTCTTGTTAATCCCTATGTTCCGTCTTTACAGACCTCCCAGAGCCGGGTATGGTTTAAGTATGGGTAGCCCTAGGTTCAAAAAACGATACCTTCTTCTTAGTATGTGGGTCCTGCTGCCAGTTCTCTTGACCGGTTTCTTTTTGTTCCGTGCCCCCGTGTTGTTCGTTACGGATGCCTCTTTTAATGCCCTGTATGGCCTTAGGCGGGTAGGGATAAAACGCCTCGAAATCACCCTCATGATGATGCGCCGGATTAAGCCGGTGCTTATCGGAGAAAACGCGGGTCCGGATATAGTGATGTTTGCGGTAGAGGAAGCCCACAGCGCTCCCTATGGGGTGTTGTTCCCCTACAGGTATTATGAAGGAGCTGGACGGTATGCAGCCCAATTTCCTCATGTACCGATCTTTATTTTGGGAGCCCGGAACCAGGATCCCCAGGTGCCGGGGACTATTTTTGTGGGTACTGATACTATGTTGGACTTGTACCGGGCGGGGCTTTGTGCTGGTATTATTGCCCAGCAGACAGCCTCAAGGGAGGGAGAGCCGATTACTCAGGGGGAGGTCCTGTTTTTTCAGAACGAAGCAATTTCCAGCGAATACCGGGAAGCCTTTAGTATAGGGCTTCGGGAACAAGGATTTACAAAAGAGCCAAAATATCTCAATATAAAACAAGATTATGTCGATATAATACAGAATCTTTCCTGTGTAGTTATGCAAGGACAGGCGACCCTCTTTCTTGAACGGAATCTTGAGATACCAGTTATTTTATTTTCCTGGATTGATCCGGATCTAACCTCAAAGGCGGTGAAGTTGGTAGTGGATGATTCTCCTTGGGCTGTGGCGGGAAAGACGATAGCCATGATACCGGGGAGGAAGGGAGAGGCTGTTCCTGCGGACTGGGTGCTTCCAGGGCAGCGAATAGTAGATAAGGAGGTTTTAGGCCGTTTGAAAAAAGTACTTCTTAGAAGTATGCTTTAACTAAAAAACTATTGCGCAAGAGGATTAAGATGATATATACTTGGAGAGATTTGACAAAGGTCTCATAAGTAAGTATACTATTATTTGATCTTAAAGTTCCCTACGTTGAAAAGGAGTATAGAATGAAACATGGTAGTTTCAGGGCTATTTGCTTAATTTTTTTGGCATGTATAGCAGTATTATCAGCTTTTGGTGATGAGCAGGCGGTGGCTCTTGAATCCAGGATTTTGGAGACGTTTGATCAAAATGATGAGTCTCTGTATAACTGGAAACTGGAGGCGAGTAAATTCGCTACCAAAACCGATGAAGACTCATTTCCTAAAGTAACGTATGTTGCTACATGGCCTGCGGCGCTTTTTGGGTCTAATCCAGACGGAGCAGATCTGAAGAGTCTTGGTATTTGGGGTCGTTTTGATCGCCGGGGATATAATTGGATTGATGTATATCCGGTAAATGCGGGTGAGGAAGACGGAGTACCGGTGGAAATTCCTATTCCCGGCCGGGTGAGGTATCTGGATATGTGGGTATGGGGATCTAATCTTAATTACCACATAGAAGCCTATTTGCGGGATTATCAGGGGGTAATTCATACGGTTGATTTGGGATCTATCGGCTATCAGGGATGGAGAAATTTGCAGGTTGCCATACCTAAGAATTTCCCCCAGGCTAAACGGGTGCTTCCCCGGCTTGCTCCCTTAACTTTCGTTAAATTCCGGATATGGACGGTGCCTACTGAACCGGTAGATAACTTCTATATTTATTTTGATCAGCTCAAAGTCCTTACGGATACCTTTGAGGCGCCTTATGATGGTGATGAATTGGCAAATCCTGTTCGGGTGCAGGAATTCTGGAATAGTGAGGGAGGTCTTTAATGAAGCGATTAAGCAGTATAGCCTTGTGTCTTTTGTTGAGTGGGGCTTTGTTTGCCCAAACTCAGGATGGGGCAGTGGGTTCCTCAGATCCAAGTCGGATCGGAATTGATACGGCTCAACAGAACCTGAAAGAGGTTTCGGTTGATAAATTCGAGTACGAGGGATATTGGCGACCTAGTATTTCGGTGGATAACGGGTTTATCAGTTCTCGGCTTTTTGAAGGAGCTCCGGCAGGGAAAGAGTCTTTACCGGAAGAAGAGGGATTGGATATTCCTGATCAGCATGTATTGGGTACCCGGGTTGATTTTCTTCATCGGGGACATGCTAGTTTTACTTTAACCCCTCTACGGCCTATTCCTATTGAAGGAATAACTAAGACTATTTCTGTATGGGCAGTGGGGCGGAACTTTAATCATGAATTAAAGATCCTTATCCAGGATTCTCTTGGTCGCCCCTTTGAGCTGTCTATGGGTAAGTTGAATTTCCAGGGATGGAAAAAGTTGACCGTGGCGGTTCCTCCTCAGGCTTATGATGGAAAAAGTGGTATTGTACAGCGGAATTATCATTATAATAACTATCTGGGGATTAAGATTACCGGGTTTAGGGTTGATTGTGATCCTGCGGAAACGGTAGGTACCTACTATTTTTATTTGGACGATCTTCGAGCCGTTACAGACCTGTTCCCTGAAAACAATCGAGATCCTGATGATATGGCTGATGCGTGGTAGAACCAGGAAGTTCAAAGGGCTCGTATCGGTTCTTTGAATGAAGAGGGTTAGGGAAGTAGTGAAGGCATTCACTGTAATCTCTAGCCCTTTTTTTATGCTGTGAAGTCTATAATCTTCCTGTCTAGAGATTACTCCTGGTACGGGGAATTAATGCGAGATATCAGTATCGTGCTGAACATCAGCATTACCAACGTCTTAAAAGTCCTTAAATCGGGTAAATACACGATAGAACCGAAACGACTATGAGTGCCTTGAAATAGACGAATTGTGGAATTATGTAGGAAACAAGAAGAATAAAGTATGGCGATTTATGCGTATCACCGAGAAAGGGGGGAAATCATGGCGTATGTGGAGGGGACTCAGGACATCAAGACGGAGAAACGTAGAAGGAGAGGATAACAGGACTGGGGATAAGCTCTGACCTGATAGCTACGGATAACGGGGAGCGTTTTCTTTCGGTATTTGGCGGAGGCGGGCATGATGGGGTAGGGAAGGAATACATGAAGGGGGATAGAAGGGAACCATTGCCGGCTGAGACATCGGATACGGAGCGTATTTCGGAGAAGGTGTTATTTTTTTAAAAGCTTATGCAAGCACCTGAAAGCGTTTGATACGGACTTCTTTTACATCAATTATGGTTTGTTTGAGGGCCATCATGCTTTGTGGATCACCTTCGAAAGAATGAACGAGTCCTGAGTTGCGGTAAACTCGGTATCCAGGATACTGAGTCCCTGACGACGCCAAGGGCCCTAGCCAGCTTGTTGCTATTGTTGTTTTACCCTTACCCAAGCTACCGATTTGTACCTCAATGATACCTGGTTTTGTATATCCCGTCACAGATGTCCTTTCCGTTATACCAGGTGCTAACTTCGATTATGCCTCAGTCCGCAGAGGTATACTAAGGAAGCCTCTTTGGAATGATCCTATAATCTCCATTTTTTTAATGAGGACCTTGACGGAGTCCCTAGGCTGAATGAATATATAGATTGAGAATACGTAGGTAATATTAAGCTTGTTTTCAAAACTCACCTGGGTTCTAAAAAATCCTCAATTAATCTGAGTTCGACAAGTCGTGACGCATGAAGCACTTGGGTGAGGGAGGGGCTTGTCTCCCATACCAGCCTAATCGTGCTTTATGCTGTATGATTTGACATCATGTAACATAGAAAAATAGGTAAAAAATACTATGGGCACACAAAAAGGTAAACCTACCAGGCCGTCTGTAAGGAGGGAAGGCTTATGGAAAACATGCGAATACCTGTCAAGGGAATTGAAACTATCTATCAAGCATGGTATTCTGTAGATATGTACATATATTTCATTACTGTACTATTGATTTTCTAGGGTGTTCAAGGGTTTACCTGATATAAAGTATACATAAGCGATTAAACAGGAATGGAGTATATGGAAATCGTTCATACTCCGGTTTTGCTGGAAGAGACCTTGCAATTGCTGGCTCCTCGGCAAGCGGGGGAGCTGATGATTGATGCGACAGTGGGGGAGGGGGGGCACAGTTATGCGTTTTTATCTCGGTTTCCAGATTTACGTCTTATTGGCATTGATGCAGATCGGGAAATACAGGAGGTGGCCAAGCAGCGGCTTAAGGTATTTGGGGAGCGAGTCCATTGGTATACCGGATGGTCGTATGCTTTTTTTGCCGATTCCTCCTTTGAAAAGCCGGATACTATACTCATTGATTTAGGGGTAAGCCAGTATCATTACAAGAAGGGGGCGCGGGGTTTTAGCTTCTTGCGGGACGAAGTCTTGGATATGCGCATCGACAGGACCCAGGGCCTAGCTGCCGCAGAACTTATAGCCGGTCTTTCTGAAAAAGCCTTGGCAGATTTGCTGTATACCTATGGGGAAGAACGGTATGCAAGGCGGATCGCCCGTAGTATTACAGAGGCCAAGTCCAAGGGAAGAATAAACCGGTCTGGGGTTCTGGCAGACATTGTAGCCCGGGCAGTGCCCTCGCGGTACCGGGGAAGTATCCATCCTGCCACCAGGACCTTTCAGGCTCTGCGCATCGTGGTTAATGGAGAACTTATCCGGTTACAGGAGCTTCTGGAAAGAGCGCTAAGGGTGCTTAAACCCGGAGGACGGGTGGGGGTCATTACCTTCCACTCCTTGGAAGACCGGATCGTTAAGCATTTCTTTCGGGAAAAGAGCAAGGATTATACCGGCACTGAAGAACAACCGATATATGAGGATAACAGGATGAGCAGGAGTGTTAAGGTACTTTACCGAAAGGGGATTACCCCTGGAGAAGCTGAAATACGCAGTAATCCGTCCTCTCGAAGTGCCAGGCTTCGGATAGTGGAAAAAGTAGTAGATGAGGATGCATACCTTCACGCTAAGGAGATGTGGTGAAAGGGCAGGTGGTACTTTTATATTTTATTGCTCTTACCATCCCGCTGCTGTTAGGTATTACTGCATGGCAATCCTCTCGATATGCTGCCTTAGAACGACAAGTGGGACAACTTGAAATAGATCAAGCAGACTGGATAGAAAGCAATAAGAGCCTTATTGCAGGAATTGCCGTGCTTTCATCTCCAGGGAGAATAGAAAAAATTGCTAAAAATGAATTAGGTTTATCAAAAATACATCCTGAAGGGGTGTTGCAGATTCGGGTTGAAGGGAGCAAAAGCCTTGACGGATAATCCTCAAAAGGAGACAGATGCCTCAAAGTACCTGGGGATGGAGATGAATTGTGTTGATTTATCCAAGGCTTTGGGTGCACAACTTATCTCCTTTCAAGGCTCCTCAAGTCTAATCCAGGCAGTTTGTTCATCGGTATGTATTGATTCTCGGCAGGTGGTACCGGGGGCCCTCTTTGTAGCGCTGGTAGGCACGGTCCAGGATGGTCACTGGTATGTAGGGGCTGCGTTTAGGGCAGGCGCAAAGGTGGCTATGGTGGCCCGAGCGCGTTTTGAATATCCTGCCTTAGATCTGGTGCGTCAGACCAAGGACGCTCAGGGCTTGCTTTTGGTGGTAGAAGATACCTTACGAGGCCTCCAGCAAGCTGCGGCTTACTACCTGGCACAGTTCCCCCGGCTGCTCAGAATTGGCATTACCGGTTCATCGGGAAAGACCACTACCAAGGAGATTGCCGCGGCGATACTAGGCCAAGAGCAGTCGGTGGTTATGAATCAAGATAACCTGAATTCAGAGACCGGGCTTCCTCTATCGGTTTTTAAGGTTCGTTCCCATCATCAGGTAGGGATATTCGAAATGGGTATGAACCGGGCAGGGGAGATAGGGGAACTAGCTCAGGTACTTAAACCTCATATCGCACTCATTACCAATATTGGTTCCGCTCATATCGGTATACTCGGTAGTAAACAGGCTATTGCTCAAGAAAAGAAGGCTATCTTTTCCACGTTCTCCGGAACTGAAAAGGCATTAATTCCAGCGGATGAGCCCTATAGGGCCTTTCTTGCGGAAGGTATCAGGGGAAGGATCTGTTTTTATGGTCCTGAGTCATTCAGAGCATTGGGGGATATCCATGATCGAGGCATTGAGGGTATTGATCTTAAATGGGAAGATATACCGGTACATTGTCAGCTTTCAGGAAAGCATAATATACGGAACCTTTTAGCCGCCCTTGCCATAGCCCAGGAAGTCTCGGTTAGTTCCGAGGCAATACGGGGGGGATTGGAATCGGTACAGCCCCTTTTTGGTCGTAGCGAGATTCTTCGGGGCCCAGTTACGGTGATTCGGGATTGTTATAATGCCAACCCGGAATCTATGCAAGAAGTTATTGCATTCTGTGATAGTATTGAGTGGTCGGGGCGACGGATTTATGTAATCGGTTCCATGCTGGAACTGGGTAGCGCTTCCCCTGAGGCTCATGCAGGAATTGGCCGGGTCTTAGCAACTTCCAAAGCGGATTGGATTGGTTTTTTGGGTACTGCAACTCAAGAAGCAGTAGCGGCTTTGGAGCAGACCTGTAGTGAAACCGGTCAGGGGGAAGCGGGTAGGATGAGCTTCTATTATACCGATAGCTTACCCTGCTTATCCCAGGTTCTTGCCGAGCAGATTCAGCCTGGTGATCTGGTCTTGTTAAAGGGTTCCCGGGCCTGTGGATTGGAACAGCTCACCGAGGTGGTGATGGGGCCCCGGGAGGCAAGGGCTGGATATAAAAAGGTAAAGGGAGGAGGCGTTTAGGTGTTTCTGGAATTCATTTATCCCTTGGTTAAATATTTCACCCCTCTTAATGTGTTCCAGTATCTTTCATTTCGAGGTGCCTATGCGGCCTTAACCACCCTACTCATTTGTTTTATCTTGGGTCCCCGAATAATCGAAGCCCTCCAAAAACTCAAGATAGGCCAAGCAGTTCGGGAAGATGGCCCTGAGAGTCATTTAAAGAAAAACGGGACCCCCACCATGGGGGGGATACTCATCATTTTTTCTATGATCTGTTCTTTGCTCTTGTGGCAGGATTTTAAAAATGCTAAGGTGTGGCTTACCGGGGGGGCATTGGTGGCATTAGGATGTATCGGGTTCATGGATGATTTTCTCAAGGTCCGGCGGCATAATTCCGCAGGCTTACCAGCCTGGGCAAAACTGGCAGGTCAGTTTGTGGTGGCCATTGGGGTGGTACTTTTCTTGTATTTTTCTGGGGAAGAAGGGATCACGGCCCTGTATATTCCGTTTTTCAAGAACCCCGTGGTGGATATGGGGGTCTGGTGGATACCTTTTGGAATCTTCCTCATTGTGGGGGAATCCAATGCGGTGAATTTCTCCGATGGCCTTGATGGGCTTGCAGCAGGGCTCCTTATTCTGGTATTTATTACCTTAGGGATCCTTACCTATCTTTCCGGTCGGGCGGATTATTCTTCCTATTTGGGAATACCCTATATTACTGGAGGAGGGGAATTGACAGTTTTTTGTCTTGCCGCAGTAGGGGCCTGTATCGGGTTTCTCTGGTTCAATGCCCATCCTGCGGATGTATTCATGGGAGATGTGGGGAGCCTCCCGCTGGGGGGTGTTACGGCGATAGTCTCCTTGATTATTAAAAAGGAAATCCTGATTCTTATTATTGGAGGGGTCTTTGTTTTGGAAATTGCCTCGGTAATCATCCAGGTAATTTCTTGTAAAGTGCGGAAGAAGCGGGTGTTTAAGATGGCGCCGTTGCACCATCATTTTGAATTATCTGGGTGGGCGGAAACCAAGGTGGTTATCCGTTTTTGGATATTGGGAGGGCTGTTCGCCATCATTGCCGTATCAACCTTGAAAATTCAATGAGGAAAAAGCAAGGCTGGTGGCATAACCAGGGAGTAAGGCAGAGAAAGCATGTATCACTTTACGGTTGAAAAAACAGGACGCCGGATCCATACGGATCATATGTTGGTGGCCACTATCTTTCTCCTTACCGGCTTGGGGATGGTAACCCTCTATTCTTCCTCCTATGTATACGCGGAACGTTTCTTCGAAAATGGCTTGTATTTACTATCCAGGCAACTTTTCTTTTTGGGGGTAGGAATGGTGCTGTTCTTGGTAACTTCCCGGATTAATCTGAATTTGGTACGGAACTATGGATTGCCGGTGGTGGCAGTTCTTGGCACGATTATACTCTGTATCCTTCCCCTGCTGCCCGTGGTAGGAGTAACGAAAAATGGCGCTTCCCGATGGTTCCGCATTGGTTCTGAGACCTTTCAGCCTTCAGAACTAGTTAAGTTGGTCTTACCCCTGTATTTGGCCCATATTTTTGATAAAAAACAGGAGTATATTCATTCCTTAACTAAGGGTATCTTGCCACCGTTTTGTATTACCGCCTTGTTCATTATATTAATTTCTTTACAAAATAATTTCTCCACTGCTGCATTCATTGCGATGAATGCGGTATTAATTTTTTATCTTGCAGGGGTAAAGTATCGTTACTTTCTCAGCGGTTTATTCATGTTCCTGCCTTTTGCTCTGCTGTTGATATTAACTAAGGAACATCGGTTCAGGCGGATTATCAGCTATCTTAACCCAACCTGGGAACCTCACGGAGCCGGGTACCAGGTTCGGGCTTCTATTACCACCATTGCATCCGGTGGATTTTGGGGTAAAGGGATTGGTCATGGGATACGGAAGTTTGCCGGGGTGCCTGAAATTCAATCGGACTTTATTTTTTCCTCTTTTGCGGAGGAAATGGGTTTTTTCGGGATTTTGTTCTTTGTTTTGCTTTTCGGGGTCTTTGCTGCTCGGGGATACCGGGCGGCTATGCGGGCTGAAGGAATCTACCGGCGGCTTCTGGCCTTTGGACTTGTTACTATGATCCTGTTCCAAGCTCTTTTAAATATTGCGGTGGTTTCCGGTTCAATCCCGGCCACCGGAATTCCGTTGCCGTTTTTTTCTGCCGGGGGGTCATCCTTGGTAACCACCCTGATTGGGGCAGGGATCATCGTTAATATTTCTCGTTCCCGGGAAGTATCAGGGTCTTTTGGCCCTTCTTCTATGAAATATACAGCCAGACCCGAAGGCTGGTATTCCGCTGATCCTGAGGTATTCCATGTCCGATGATAATATTTTTACCGAAGATATATTATCCCCTGAATTCTTATCCGATGATATAGAAACAGCAGCGGATGAATCGGTAGGCCCCTCTCTTATAGACAAGGTGCTGAAGTGGATCATCGTCGTTATTGTGGTTCTTATTGGAGGGGAATTGATCTTACTCTTGCTGGTTAATCCCTGCCTACCCTTGTCTCGAGTGGAAGTAATGGGAATGCCTGAATTGGATGTGGCGATGGTTCTTAAACAAGCAGGAATCACCAGAAGATCCTCCTATGTATCGGTGAATTCCCGGAGCGTGGAAGCCCATTTGAATGCCTTATCGGAAGTAGCATCCGCCAAGGTGATTAAAGGTTTCCCTAATTCAGTACGGATAGTCTTGGAAGGCCGTAAAGCGGTGGCCTTGTCTTTTGCGGTGATAAATGGCAAGGTATGCCCCATCTTTTTTGACCATCGGGGGGTGGTCTTTAAGATTGGCTATGAAATCCAGGAAACCTTGACCGCCTCGTCCATACCGATTATAACGGGGTTGCTCACAGAACCGCCCTTTTTAGGGATGCAGCTTCCGCTTATGTCGAGGACTTTGTTGTTCAATCTTGCCCGTATACAGGAGGTTGCTCCTGAACTGTTGGCAGCTATTTCAGAGATTACCGTAACCCGGAAGGCCTTTGACAGTTATGATGTTATCCTCTATCCTGTTCACAATCCAGTAAGGATTCGACTGGGATCAGAATTAAATGAGAGCATGCTTCGTTATATATTATTGGTGGTAGATGTGTGTGTTTCAAAAGGCGCCAAGATTGAGGAGATTGATTTTAGAACTGGTACGGCATCCTATACGATAAAGGAGGCATCTTCTGGTTAATGACGGATTAGTGGTCGGCCTCGATATAGGAACGACTAAGGTCTGCGCCGTGATTGGCGAGCGTAATGAGCATGGCATTCTCGAAATTACCGGGGTAGGGGTGTGTCCGTCTACAGGGTTACGAAAAGGGGTTGTGGTTAATATTGAGGCTACCCTCCGGTCGGTTGCTGCCGCTATTGAGGCAGCAGAAATGATGAGCGGACGGGAAGTAGAGGTATGCTGGACCGGAATAGGGGGAAACCATATTGATGGGATCAATTCTCGAGGGGTGGTAGCAGTTACCGGAAAGAATCGGGAGACCCGGGAGATTGGGCAAGAAGACATCAATCGGGTCCTTGAAGCGGCTCGAGCAGTGGCGATTCCCATGGATAGGCAGGTACTGGAGGTAATTCCTCAGAGTTATATCGTAGACGATCAGCGGGGTATTCGGGATCCTTTGGACATGATTGGGGTTCGTCTCGAAGCAGAGGTCCATATCATTACCTGTTCGGTTACCAGTGCCCAGAATTTGATAAAATGTGTAAACCGGGCAGGGTTCATTGTGAATGATCTTATCCTCCAGTCTTTGGCGGCAAGCAGATCCGTACTGACCCTGGAGGAGAAAGAGATCGGAGTGGCCCTTCTTGATTTGGGGGGAGGGACCACGGATGTATTGGTGTATGCTGATGGGGCCCCCTATTCAAATGTTACCATTCCTGCAGGGGGGGCTATGATCACTAGTGATATATCTAAAGTGAAGAATATCTCTTTTGAGACAGCAGAACGAATTAAAATTGATACGGG
Organism: Treponema sp.; assembly: GCA_031282065.1. Taxonomy (GTDB): domain Bacteria; phylum Spirochaetota; class Spirochaetia; order Treponematales; family Breznakiellaceae; genus JAIRLU01. The sequence continues at coordinate 20,379 of JAITEL010000149.1, read as the reverse complement.
ATGCTGTTGGGAAGATTTGTTTGAAGAGGATGAAGAGGTGATTGTACCGGGAGTCGGGGGTCGCCCCCCGATGCCTATACCAAAATCTCAGATCTTAGCGATCATTCGGCCTAGAATGGAAGAGATTTTCAAGATGGTAAAGGAGAAGTTGGATAAACTTTCCCTTTCAAGACCTTTGGGAGGTGGTATTGTCTTGACTGGCGGCGGAGCGCAACTCTTAGGAGCTGCGGAATTGGCTTCTCATATCTTTAAGCTGCCGGTACGAATAGGAAGCCCTCTTCCGGTGGGAGGCTTGGTGGAGGAATACCGTAGTCCTATATATGCTACCGCAGTGGGGCTGGTGTTGGAAGGTGATGATCGGGAGCGCCGGAACACTCCTGAACGGGGAGGAGAATTACATGGTCGAGAAAAGGGACGATCGACTAGGGTGCATCGAATCATCGAGTGGTTCAAAAACGAGTTTTTTTAAGAATAGCGTGGTGTATAGGAACATTCGGCGTCTAAATGGCGTACAATATTTACAAATGAGCATAAAAAATCAAAGAGGTGATTTGGGAGGGTTGTATGAATTTTATGAATATTGAAGTACATGATGAGAAATTAACAAACCCAAGTCCGGCGATCATCAAGGTCATCGGTACCGGCGGTGGCGGATCTAACGCGGTGAACCGTATGATTAGTTGTGGTTTACAGGGTGTGGAATTCATCGCGGTCAATACGGACGTGCAGGATCTGAATAAATGCAAGGCCAATAAAAAATTGCAGATCGGCGCTAAATTTACCGGAGGCCGAGGTGCTGGGGGAAAACCAGAGATCGGTGAAAAGGCGGCCAATGACGACCAAGAGATGATCGCCGAAGCCCTTAAAGGGGCCAATATGGTCTTTGTAACTGCAGGTATGGGGGGGGGGACTGGGACCGGATCCGCGCCGGTTATCGCCCGGATCGCCAAGGAGTGCGGGGCGCTGACCGTGGGGGTAGTGACCAAACCCTTTGAGTTTGAGGGGCGTTTCAGGATGCGTCTGGCCGAAGCGGGGATTACCAGGCTGCGGGAGGCAGTGGATACGCTGATCATCATTCCCAATCAGCATCTGCTCAATATTGTGGAACGACGAACTCCCATCACCGAGGCTTTTCTCAAAGCTGATGATGTACTCCGGCAAGGGGTACAAGGTATCTCTGATCTGGTGAATCAAACCGGGCTCATTAACATTGATTTTGCCGATGTAGAAGCGATTATTCAAGGCCAGGGAGATGCCCTTATGGGTATAGGCTATGGGTCCGGGGATAACCGGGCCTCAGAAGCAGCCTCTTCAGCAGTGGATAATCCTCTGCTGGAAGATACTGCTATTGAAGGGGCCACCCGGATCTTGGTGAACGTTTCCGGCGGTGAGGATTTCTCTCTGGTTGAATTTCAGGAAGTGGTCAATCTTATCACTGCAAAGGCTGATTCGGAAGCGGTTATTATTGTCGGGTCAACCCTTGATCCCGCGCTGGAGGATAAGCTGCGGGTAACGGTTATTGCTACTGGATTTCAAGCGGAAACCGTAAAACCTCCTCAAAAGGGACCAGTCCGGGAACCGGTTAAGCAAGCCGAGAGTGATTTCATTGATATTAATGAATGGGAAAAGATTCGGGAACGGACCAAACGGACGGAATTTATTTCTCCCCGGAATAGTAGTTATCAGGAGGATGATCTGGAAGTTCCCACGGTAATCCGGGATCGGAAGTACAGCCTTCATAGGGATGCCTCCGTATCTAGGGCCGGTAAGGAAGCATAGGAGTGATACATCGGCAGGATCTTGTGGAATCGTATTATTCCCGACATATCAACAGAGAACATCGGGTGCCTCTTATGGTTGCAACCTATAGAGGGGAGATGTGGCTTTTTTTGTATTGGCTTACCGAAACCCAGATATGCCTTGAAACTGCCGATACCCTGTCCCTGCTTCGTTATTTGGAACAACGCCATACCTGGGACGCCATCAGTTCTCGTACCACCGCTACAGTCATAGTTGCGCTTCGTTCTTTTTTTTGCTTTATTATAAATGCAGGTTTACGGGTTACAGAGACGGTTTCCCTGAATGTATGGGTTGGACTCATTGTCGTCAGGGAAAGGAGACAAGGAAACAAGGAACGATTCGTCATTTTTGGAGGGGAAACTGCATCCTGGTTAAAACGCTACTTGATGGCGGTCCATTCACAGCTTGCCGGTTCCAAACAATGTTCTGCCCTATTTATCAGTAGTGTCGGTAGGTGGAAGACCTATGCTCAAAATGTGACCCCTGTGGAAGTGAGTTCCAAGCTTCATACTTTACGGCATACCTTTGTCACCGACTTATTGGCTAGGAGAGCGGATCTATGGTCGATGCAAGAACTCTTAGGGTATGCGGATTTAACCACCATCCAAATCTACATCCAGGTATTTTATGAAAATTAAAAAAGATGTGATGATTGGCATAGTTGTGATTTTGGTAATAGGGGCTCTGGTGCTTGGTATCCATACATACCGGAAGTACCGGTTCCGAGATACCCTCGCGACTCGGCTTGCCGAATTGGGGCCTCCTGGAGGAGGACCGCCGACGACTATCGAAGGGCTGCGGGAAGCCATAGCCCTCTATGAAGCGAAGATTGAACAGCATGTGAAAGATGCTGCTCAGACCGGTGTGTATTGGAAAATTTTGGCTACCCGGTTACAAGATCGGGGGCTGCATACCGAAGCCTTGGATGCACTGGAACGGGCTATTTACTATACCCCTGCGGATCCGACACCTCATTATCTACGGGGAGTTTCTGCGGGGATTGTGGCGAAAGCCTCCTATGGTAGTCTGGAGACTGGTGGGGGTGATAGTCGGCGGATGCGCTATTTTGAGCTCGCTGAAGGAGCCTTTCTGAGGGCTATTGAGTTGGACGATCGATATGCCCGACCCCGGTATGGCTTGGGGGTATTGTATGTATTCGAGCTGAACCGTCCTGATGAGGCAATTCCCCACCTGGAACGGTACTTGGAACTGGCGAAAAATGAGGTGGATGGTATGTTTATTTTGGCACGGGCTTATTATATGATAGATCAGTATGATAATGCAGCAGACCTCTATGATCGAATCCTCAAGCTTACCAAGGATCCCAAGAAGCGTTCAGATGCAGAACAGAATAAAGAACAGGTGTTAAGGTTACTCTATGGCTGATCGGGGTTTAGTGGATTTAATGATAGGGCGAATTCCCCGGCTTAGTCCTGTTGAACGGGTACGGGTATGTGTCCACTGTAATCAGGAAGCCGATTTATTTGGCCTTTCAAAACGTGCTATGGAAATATTGGTAGGTCGCTCTTTGGATCAGCGATGGGACCTGGATGCGTTGTACACTCAGGCAGAACGGGATGCAACAGTAGCCCGGATGTGGGGTATCGGCTATGTTGCCTATGTGAGTCCCCAATATCCGCCATTGCTACGAGAGATCTATGACCCTCCGGCAATTCTGTTTTATCGGGGACAGCTTCCCAATCCGGAGTTACCCATCGTGGGTATTATAGGGACCAGGCATCCTTCTGCTGCAGCGCTGACCCAGGCATACAATATGGCCAAGGATCTTGCTCATATGGGGATTCCAGTGATTGCAGGACTTGCTCTGGGCATTGATGGGATGGCCCATCGGGGGAACAGCGACGGTGGTGCCCCGACTATCGCAGTACTGGGTTCTGGTTTGGATGAGGTGTACCCTGCAGGGAATCGGCTCCTCGCCCGACGTATTATTGAACAGGGAGGGGTCTTGCTGAGTGAATACCCTCCGGGAACTAGTCCTCGGAAATGGCATTTTCCTGCCCGAAACCGGATCATTTCCGCTCTTGCTCGAGGAACCGTGATTGTAGAAGCCCCAGAATCTTCCGGAGCTCTCATCACCGCCCGTTTTGTTCTGGAACAGGGCCGAGACCTCTGGGTGGCTTCCGCAGGAATCGATTCTCCCCAGGGGGCAGGAACTCGAAAGCTTGTCACAGAAGGGGCGAAGGTGATCTCCTCTGCAGCGGAAATCCTCAAGGAATGGGACATTACCCCAAAGGAAGCACCAAGACAACCTCTACCTGAAGGGGAATTCAGCGTTTCCGCATGGACAGCTTCTCTGGCCCACACCCTACACCTTGGGTACGAGGATCGGTAAGCACACGATGACGGTAGAAAACGACAGACCCCTTCCTCCCCAGGAGAAGAAACGCAAGCAATCCCTGGTATCCGCGCGTAATGCCGTGGATACCAGGGAAAAGAATACCACCAATACAACTAAACTGGTCAAAAGAGGTAAGAAAAAAGAGCAAAAGGAAAGAGAGAAGAAAAAAATTCTCGTGATTGTGGAATCTCCAGCTAAGGCAAAGACCATTGAAAAGTATTTGGGTGCTTCCTATATGGTGAAAGCCTCTATGGGACACCTCATCGACCTCCCCAAATCCCGCTTAGCCATTGATGTGATGCATAATTTTGAGCCTGAATATATTACGATCCGGGGAAGGGCGAAAATTCTCAAGGAACTCCAGTGGGAGGCCAAAAAATCAGATACAGTGCTCCTGGCCAGTGATAATGACCGTGAAGGGGAGGCCATCGCATGGCATCTGCGTAACGCCATCACGGCGAAGGCCGATGGGGTTCTCATCCAGCGGATAGCTTTCAATGAAATTACTCCGGTGGCGATTAAGGATGCAGTGGCCCATCCTGGTGCGATTGACGAGGCCAAGGTGGATGCCCAGAAAGCCCGACGTGTATTGGACCGGCTAGTGGGGTATAACCTTTCCCCACTGCTCTGGAAGAAGGTGAAAAACGGGCTTTCCGCAGGACGGGTGCAGTCGGTGGCATTACGGCTCATTTGTGAACGGGAAGAGGAACTTGAGTCTTTTATTCCCGAAGAATACTGGACCTTGGAAGCGGATTTTATGGTCGGGAAATCCCGATTTACCGCGCAATTAGTGCAGTGGCAGGGGAACAAGCCAAAATTAAAGAGCGAAGCCACGGTCAAGGAGATCCTCGATCAGATCATCGGGGCAGCTTGCAAGGTTTCTGATATTCGAGAAATTGATAAAACCCTGCGACCTAAGCCGCCCTTTACTACTTCCCAGCTGCAGGAGAGCGCGGCTAATCGTTTGGGCTTTACCAGTAAAAAGACCATGCAGGTGGCCCAACAGCTCTATGAAGGGGTGAATATCGGCGCTTCCCGGGTGGGGCTTATCACTTATATGCGTACCGATTCGGTGCGTATATCCCAGATCGCCTTGGAAGAGGTCCGATTTTGGATCCAAGAGCGCTATCCCCAGGAGCTTCCAGAAAAGGCAGTGGAATACACCTTGGAAAAAAAGGCCCAGGATGCCCATGAAGCCATCAGGCCCACCTATGTAAGATATACCGCTGATAAGGTAAAGGCTCATCTCTCCCAAGATCAACTCCGGCTCTACACGCTGATCTGGGAACGCTTCGTGGCAAGCCAGATGAAGGCAGCTAAAACCAGGACCGTTAGTACCGACATTCAGGCAGGAGCAGGGATATTCAGGATATCTGGAACCAAAATCATTGAGGAAGGATTCTATAGGGTAATGAAGCTCCTTCCCTCAAAGGAAGAACAGGGGTGTGGGTACCCTTCCCTCAAGATTGGAGATCCAGTAACCATAGATTTCTTCTATCCTGAACAGCACTTTACCCAGGGACCGACCCGGTATACCGATGCTTCCATGGTGAAGGCCTTGGAAGAAAAGGGCATCGGACGGCCTTCTACCTATGCGCCTACCATTTCGGTATTATTGGACCGCTACTATGTAACTCGGTCCAATAAACAGCTTGTTCCCACGATCTTGGGGAGGCTCAGCTGCGATATGCTGGTGGAATATTTTCCTGAGGTAGTGGATACTACCTTCACCGCTTTTATGGAAAATAAACTGGATGCGGTGGAGGAACAGCAACTTCACTGGCCCGACATGATCCGGGGATTCTACGATCCTTTTAAGGATAGAGTTGAAGCGGTGGGGAAAACCTTGGAATCCTTCAAGGGTACTCTGGACGAAGTAACCGATCGGGTCTGTGATGTCTGCGGCAGGCCCCTGGTGAAGAAGCTGGGCCGTTTCGGATTCTTTCTCGCATGTACGGGGTTTCCAGAATGCCGGCATACCAAATCCGTACCTTTGGCCAAGTGTCCCCAGTGCGGTGGCGATATTGTGGCTCGTAAGACCAAAAAGCGGGGCAGAGAATTCTATGGGTGTACCGACTATCCTGAGTGCAACTTTGTCAGCAAATTTAAGCCAATCAACCAGAACTGTCCCAAGTGCGGACCGTTCATGGTAGAACAATACGACAAGAAATACGGTTCCCACAAGGCATATATTAATCCAGCCTGTGATTATCTCCATATCAAGCAACGATCCCCCAGGATGAACTGGTCCGTGAAGATGCCGTAGCAATGGAGGGAAAGGATCATGTCGAATAAACAGGAGAAACCGCACCTGGAAATGGACCGCTACTTGGCTTGTCTTACTAAGGCGTATCCCCAAGGTATCAAGAAATCATGGGAAGGGAACAATACCCAGAGAGCCCTTGGTGGAGGTACAACAGGGGTACAAGATAATATGAGGGAAAAGAACTATAATGAAGGACACTAACAAGATTCGGAGCACCACAATACTGGCGGTACGCAAGGATGGCAAGGTGGCTATGGCTGGAGATGGACAGGTGACTATGGGTGAAACGGTGATGAAAAACAATGCCCGCAAGGTGCGGCGGCTCATGGATGGCAAGGTGCTCTGTGGATTTGCTGGGGCCACGGCAGATGCATTCACCCTTTTTGACCGTTTTGAAGCTAAACTTAAGGAATATTCCGGGGACCTGGTTCGGGCAGCAGTGGAACTGGCCAAGGATTGGCGTACTGATAGGTCCCTCAGGCGGCTTGAAGCCCTGCTTTTGGTAGCGGATATCCACAAGACCCTGCTTATATCAGGTACTGGGGATGTGATTGAGCCTGCGGAAAATGCCCTAGCTATAGGGTCTGGGGGTAACTACGCGTATGCCGCGGCTCTGGCATACCTTGAAGGCAGTTCTTTTTCTGCTGCAGAGATCGCAGAAAAGAGTCTTGCCATTGCAGGAACCATCTGTATCTATACTAATGGACACATTACCCTGGAGGAGTTAGCGTAATGAGGAGAGACATATGAGTAGTCAACATACCGGTAAGAAACAAGACCTGCCTGTTAAGAAAAGTAATGAAAAGAACCTGGATAGGCTTACCCCTCGGGAAATTGTTGCTGAATTGGATAAGTACATTGTAGGACAGAAAAAGGCCAAGCGGGCAGTAGCCGTGGCATTACGGAACCGGATCCGTAGGCTCAAGCTGGAAAGCGATATGCGGGAAGATATTGCCCCTAAGAACATACTGATGATTGGCCCTACAGGGGTTGGTAAGACCGAGATTGCTCGGCGGCTTGCTAAGTTAGCGGGCTCTCCCTTTATTAAAGTGGAGGCCACCAAGTATACTGAGGTGGGTTATGTAGGCCGTGACGTAGAATCCATGATTAGGGATCTCATGGCTGCGGGGATTCAGATGGTGAAGCAGGAGATGCAGGAATCAGTTACGGTGGAAGCAGAAAAACGGGCTGAAGAGGCGTTGTTAGACCTCCTTTTACCAGGAACCGGTAAAAAACGAAAAGAGCCTAAGTCCCAGCCGCGACCAGTGGTGAGGCCTGTAGGAACCTTTTCTATTCCTGATACGAATGGTGGACAAGGACCTTCTCTCATGGGGGCGGCCATCCAGGTGGGGATACCTTCGATCTTTCGGAACACTCAGGATGACGCAGGGTCTGCACAGGAAGACGCTGAAGACCAGGAAGCGAAAGATACTACTGAGGAAAATCAAGCCCAAGAGGGAGGTGCAGCAGCAAAAGATGCTTCCACTCGAGAAAAATTCAGGACTATGCTCCGGGAAGGCAAGCTGGAAGACAAAATCGTGGAAATTACCGTAACTCAGAACCCCCAATTTCCGGCTTTTGAGATGATGGGTGGGGGTTTAGAAGATCTGGAATCCAGTCTTTCAGGAATTGCCGGTTTTTTTGGGGGTGGTAAGAAAAAGAAACTGCTTACCGTAAGCCGGGCCCGGGAGATCCTCAAGGCAGAGGAAGCGGAAAAACTTATTGATCGGGACCGGGTAAGTGATGAAGCCCGACAGCGGGTGGAAGAAACCGGGATCGTCTTTATTGACGAGATTGACAAGATCGCGGTGAAAGGTGAACGGGGAGGAGGCGGTCCTGATGTATCCCGGGAAGGGGTACAGAGGGACATCCTGCCTATTGTGGAAGGAGCCACGGTGAATACCAAGTGGGGGCCGGTTAATACGGATCATATCCTTTTCGTGGCTGCAGGTGCCTTTAATGTTAGTAAGCCATCGGATTTAATTCCTGAGCTCCAAGGTCGCTTCCCCCTGCGGGTTGAGTTGGATTCCTTGGGAAAGGAGGATTTCCTTCGGATCTTGACTGAACCCAAGAATGCCCTAACTAAACAGTACATGGATCTTTTAGCCACCGAACAGGTGGACATTAATTTCACTCCTGATGCGATCGAGCGTCTTGCGGTCTTAGCTGCGGAGGTCAATTCCCGGCTGGAAAACATCGGTGCCCGGCGGCTCCATACCATCATGGAAGCCCTCTTAGAGGAGCTTTCTTTCGAGGCCCCAGATATTGCACCGACAAAGGTATCCATTACCAAGACCTATGTCAACGAAAAGCTTACTGACTTGGTAATGGATCATGAGTTAGGTCGGTATATTTTGTGACTTTTATAAACTGGTGTTATGATAAGTAGAGAGATCGAGGGGGCATCGGGAGACCCAGGAGCAGGCAAGGAACCTTACATATACTGCTAACTTTTGTATAAAACCTGCCGATGATATACAGGGAGGCTGGGAATGGGTATTGAAAATAACTTTTCTCGAACTATAGACTTGGTGCATCGTGCTATGGATGCTAATATTATACGCCGGGATGTGATTGCCAATAATCTAGCTAATGCTACAGTTCCAGGGTTCAAACGGTCGGATCTCAGCTTTGAAAGTGAGCTGAAACGAGCTCTAGACACTGAAAAGCAGCGGCCTAGCTTGGAATTAACCCAGACCGATTCCCGGCATATAAGTAATTGGCAAAAACGGGATTATCAGGAGGTGCAGCCGCGACGGGTTCTTGATTATGTCAGCGCCTCTAAAAACAATGGAAATAATGTGGATGCGGAACAGGAGATCATGCGAGCCGTAGAAAATCAGCTTTTATATATCCTTTTGGCCCAGGGAGGATCTTTTGAATTCAGCCAAATTAATATGGTATTAAAGTAATAAGGTATGAAATATGGGTATTTTTAATTCGATAAATATAGCCTCTACTGGCATGAGTGCCCAGCGGCTTATTGCCGATGTGATTGCCGACAATATTGCCAATGCTTCCACTACCCGTACTGCTGAAGGGGGACCTTATCGGCGAAGTCGGGTCATCATGCGACCTAAGACCGAGGGCCCTTACTGGCGTTCTCCTTTTCTCCCTGATATAATGGATAATGGTCCAGGGCAGGGGGTGCGGGTAGTAGAAATTCAAAAAGATTTTACCACCAAAAACCGGTTGGTCTATGATCCGACCCATCCTGATGCCATTATATCGGGTCCTCAGGAAGGTTATGTGGAGATGCCGAATGTAGATATTGTTACGGAAATGGTTGATATGATTGCCGCGTCCCGTGCCTATGAGGCGAATGCATCTATAATTGACGGTTCCAAAGCCATGTTCCAACGGGCCTTGGACATAGGCGGGAGGTAATTGATGACCATTGGAACACCGCAGTTGATAGGGATTGATAAGATCCCCTTGCGGGTAACCCATCCTAAACATTTAGTTCCTGCATCAAAGAATGCCTCTGGGGAAGCTCTGGTGTCTTTGGGGGAGAAAATCGGTGTGGAATCGACTCTTCGTTCAGGTAGCTTTGAGGATGCGATGCTTCGTGCTTTAGATAGGGTTTCAGGGGATCAGCAACGAGCAAGTGATCTTATACAAACGGCTATTACCGAACCTGGTTCAGTGGATGTGCATGACATCACCATTGCCCAGGCAAAAGCTTCTATGTCTTTAAATATTTCTAGAACCGTGTTGAACCGTTTGGTCCAGGGCTGGAAAGATCTTATCAATACAAGGTAAAGGTATACATACTTATGGTGAACAGCCCTCTGTAATGGCGGCGATCCTGTGAAGTAAAGTAATAAAAAAACAAAAAATATATGCCGGGGGGGATATGGGTGAGTGGATCAAGAAGATTGTAGGACAGATACAGAAACTATGGGGTAAGTGGTCATTATTACAGAAACTCATACTTTTGGGGATTTGTGTAGCATCTGTTGCTGGGATCATTGCTCTCTTTTCCGTATCTGCGGCACCTACTATGATCCCAGTTATTGACGCCCCGGTGTTGGATGAAGGTGCCCGGAATCGAATCATCACCAGAATAAACGAGGAAGGGGTTAAGACGGCGGTATCTTCTACGGGCATTATCCTGGTTTCTGATGATGCTACTGCTCGGCGTATACGGGCCCTTCTGGTTCGAGAAGACCTCATCCCTTCAGGAACGAGTCCTTGGGAGTTGTTTGACCGGGAACGATGGACCATTACTGATTTTGAACGCAACGTGAACCTACAACGAGCCATTACCCAGATGGTTACCGAACATATACGGGCCTTAGATGATGTGGACAATGCCAATGTTACCTTGGTGATGCCTGAACGGACCTTGTTTGCTTCAGAGCAGAACCCGGTAACCGCCAGTGTTATTATTACCCCGCGTTTAGGGAGTGATATTACCCAAAACCGTAAAAAGATCGAAGGAATTCAGAAGCTTCTTAAATTTGCGGTGGCCGGTCTCCAGGATGATACCATCGTTATTACCGATCAAAATGGGTTCGTGCTCAATGACTTTACCGGTCAGGCTGAAGCGGATCGCATGAGTCTCATTGAGCGAGGAAACAAGATGATTCGAACCTTAGAAGCCCAGTACCGGGCGGTTATCCTTAAATCCCTCCAGGATACCTTTACCGCTGATCGGGTTCGAGACCTTAACATTAAGATTGAGATGGATCTATCTAAAAAGGCCATCAGTACTGAAGAATTTTTCCCGACTACCATAAGGCCCCGGACTCCTGGGTCTTCCTATGATGATTCGGAGATCGTCCCTTCGGTTACCCGGTCTAAAACCACTTCCAGTACCACCTGGAAGGGTACGGGGTTCACCCCGGAAGGCCCTCCAGGGGTTGAAGGTCAGACGGCCCCGGCTTTTCGGGATATGTCAAACGTCTACGGAGAGGTTACCCAAGAAACGCTGGTAGACAATGAAGAAATCAATAAACGTTCTATTCAGGAAGAACGAAGTCCGAGGATAGACCGGGTTACGGTTTCGGTTAATATTGATGGAATCTGGCAAATGAAATATGACGAAAATCGAAATCCCGTGATGCTTCCAGGCGGTTCCATTGAACGAGAATATACCCCCATATCTGTGGAGGATCTCCGGGCAACTCAGACATGGATTCAAAATGCCATAGGGTATAACGCGGCTCGGGGAGACTCGGTAACCGTACAAAATATTGGTTTTGATCGAACCAAGCAATTTGCCGAAGAAGACGCTGCTTTTTTTAAACGCAAGCAATGGCAATCGCTGCTCTTGATAGTCCTGGGAGGACTTATCTTACTCCTTATTGGATTTATCTTGTTCCGGATACTAACCCGGCGGATAGAGCGAAAACGAATTTTGGAAGAGGCTGAGCGTACTAAACGGGAACAAGAAATGCGGGATACGGCGCTGATGCAAGCAGAGCAAGAAGGAGCGGAACTCCCTATGTCTCATGAAGACCGAATCCGTATGGAATTGCATGAAAATGTTACCGATGTAGCTAAAAATCACCCTGAGGATGTGGCACAGCTTTTAAGAACCTGGCTTTTGGAGGAATAAGGTAATGGCAAAATCATCCGGTGCCGATGCGGTGGGTAAGAAAAAAGGGCCGAAAGATATTAACGGGAGGCAGAAGGCTGCTATTTTTCTGGTATCCATAGGTGCTGAGGTATCCTCTGAAATATTTAAGTATTTGCGGGAAGATGAAATCGAGACCCTTACCTTTGAGATTGCCCGGCTGGAAACCGTAGAGTCTGAACAGAAAGACGCTATTTTGCAAGAATTTCAGGAACTCATGATGGCAAATCAATTTATCAGTACCGGTGGTATTGATTATGCCAGGGAGCTCTTGGAAAAAGCCTTGGGAAGCCAGAAGGCAGTGGATATCATTAACCGCCTTACCTCAAGCCTGCAAGTGCGGCCCTTTGATTTTATACGTCGTACCGATCCGGCGCACCTGCTTAATTTTATCCAACAAGAACACCCCCAGACTATCGCCCTTATCGTTGCGTATTTGGAACCGAATAAGGCATCGGTGATAATTCAGAATCTTCCCCATGAAATGCAAAGTGATGTCGCGCGGCGTATCGCTACTATGGACAGGACCAGTCCTGAAGTCCTGCGGGAGGTAGAGCGGGTACTGGAAAAGAAGCTTTCCACCCTGTCCAGTGAAGATTATACCGCTGCCGGAGGGGTTGAAAGTATCGTGGAGATCCTTAACCTGGTGGATAGGACCTCGGAAAAACAGATCATTGAAGCTTTGGAAGGGGAAGATCCGGAACTGGCAGAAGAAATCAAGAAGCGGATGTTTGTCTTTGAAGATATTGTGATGATCGACGATAAATCCATTCAGAAGATTTTGCGGGAAGTGGATTCCGGAGAGCTGGCTAAGGCATTAAAGTCGGTGGATGCAGAAGTGCAGGATAAGATCTTCCGAAACATGAGTAAGCGTGCCGCAGGGATGCTCAAGGAAGATATGGACTATATGGGTCCGGTCCGGTTAAAGGACGTGGAAGAGGCCCAGCAGAAGATCGTATCAATTATCCGGCGTTTAGAAGAAAGCGGCGATATCGTCATTGCCCGATCAGGGGAAGACGAATTGGTGGTCTAGGCGTATGGGAGACCTTGAGCTCATGTGGGTTCGATAGTATCCTGCATCCATATATGCGATAAGCCGGATGACAGGCGCGTTTTGTTCCCGTCGAACTCATGTTAAGCTAGGTTCGGATATCTATCCATACAAGAGCGAAGGGTGGGTGGTAAAAAGTTTGGGCTTATCCGGGCTTTTTTGAAAACGTGTCTATGCTCCGGGAGTATAGACATGAGGTAAGTACGTTAAAGGATCCAAAGGGTGATCCTTTATATAGGGGTAGCTTTGCAAGGGTTGATGTTTTGTAAAGGCCCTTACTGTAAATTTGTACCAGTGCATGAGGTAGGGTCCATGTCAAGAGCGGTCTTTCGATCCAATGAAATTATTATCAATGATACAAAATTGTTAATAGAACCTCCCACTACCGCTTCAGAAGCGCTTATTCAAGAGGATGTTGCGGTAGAATCCCTGGAGGTAGAGCAATACGATGGTCCTACTATAGAGGATATTCGTCGGGAAGCAGAACTTTTTAAAAGTCAATGGATCGTAGAGCGGGATACTATGGTCTTATCCTCTCAGGTAGAAGCAGATCGAATTATTAAGGAAGCCCAAGAAGCAGCGGCTGAGCTAGTACAGCGGGGAACTGAGCAAGCCCAGGCCCTGCAAAAGGACGCCAAAACCTCGGCTGAACGTATGCTTGCAGAAGGCCGGCGAAGATCCCAAGATATGGAGACCGCTTCCCAGAGTGCTATTGAAAATCGCCGGAAAGAAGCGGAAAAAGAGGGCTTGCTTTTAGGCCACGAAGCAGGGTTTAAGGCAGGCAAGGCCGAAGTAGATAGACTTATTCAAAGAATCCAGACGGTCCTTGAGCGGGCTCAGGACAAGCGCTCGGCAATTCTTATTGAAACAGAACAGCAGATCGTGGATTTGGTACTTCTCATTTCCCGGAAGGTAATCAAGATCATTTCCGAGCAGGCGAAAGAGGTGATCATCGCCAATACGAAAGAGGCACTGCGGAAAGTGAAGGGCCGAGGGGATGTTATCATCAGGGTAAACACGGCGGATCTGCAATTAACTACCGAACATGTGAACGATTTTATTCAGACCCTGGAAGGGGGGCAGCATCTGCAAGTTCAGGAAGATTCTTCCGTGGATCAGGGCGGCTGTATCATCGAGACGGATTTTGGTGATATTGATGCCCGGATTGCCAGTCAGCTTGCAGAATTAGAAACAAAGATTCTGGAAATGACCCCCATCAAATCTACCCTCACATCCGGGAGGCATCCTGAGAAGGCAGGGGCTTAGGACCTATGGAAACCCTTATCTCCAAATACCGGGAAGCGACTGAACGGGTGGATACTATCAAATATGTGGGTCATATTACCAAGGTACAGGGTCTCCTTATTGAAAGCAGAGGCCCTATGGGGGTCATGGGAGAACTCTGTCGTATTGAGGCCCCCAAGGGACCTGGGGTGATCCTGGCAGAGGTGGTAGGGCTGCGGGATAAGACGGTCCAGCTCATGGCCTATCAGGAGACAGACGGGATTGAGGTGGGAAACCGGGTGGTTGCCTCAGGGAGAACCTTGGCGGTGCCGGTTTCCAACGCATTACTAGGCAGGGTTCTGGATGCTCAGGGTAAACCCAATGACGGTAAGGGGGGCATTAGGGCAACGAGGTATTATCCGGCTGTGGCTCAGGCACCAGATCCGCTCAAGCGAAAACGGGTAACCGAGCGAATATGTACCGGGGTGAGAGCTATCGACGGGGTTTTAGCGGTAGGTCGAGGTCAACGGCTGGGTATTTTTGCCGGATCCGGGGTGGGAAAGTCTACCCTTCTCGGGATGATTGCCCGCAATACCAATGCCGATGTAAACGTGGTTGCCCTTATTGGTGAGCGGGGACGGGAAGTTAATGATTTTATCGAAAATGATCTCGGCCCTGAGGGTTTGGCTCGCAGTGTTATCGTGGTGACTCCCTCAAGCACCCCTCCTTTAGCTCGCCTGCGGGGAGCCTATGTAGCTACGGCAGTGGCTGAATACTTCAGGGATCAGGGCCTGGATGTGATGCTCCTCTTTGATTCGGTTACTCGCTTTGCCCGGGCTCAACGGGAAATAGGACTTGCCATAGGGGAGCCTCCTGCAACAAGAGGGTATACACCCAGCATGTTTGACCAGATGCCTAAGCTCCTGGAACGCTGTGGTATGTCGGAAAAGGGAAGTATCACCGGATTTTATACGGTCCTGGTCGATGGGGATGATATGGATGAGCCGGTAGCCGATACGGTGCGGGGAATCCTGGATGGACATATTGTCCTTTCGCGGTCCCTTGCCCAGGCTTATCATTATCCGGCCATTGATGTGCTGGCCAGTGTCTCCCGGCTTGCGCCCATAGTTTCAGGGCCCTTTACCAATAAGGCGGTAGGGGCTCTCAGGCGGCTCATGGCGGTTTATGCGGAAAACGAGGACCTCATCAATGTGGGGGCCTATCATACCGGTTCAAATCCTGCTATTGATGAGGCGATCATGAAGCATAAGGCTATTGAGGAATTTCTCATCCAAGAGGTAGATGAAATGTCAACGATTGCCCAGACCCTCAAAATGATGGCCGGGATTTCCGGCAGCACCATACCCGATGCGGAGATGCAGGTCTATGAAAAAGATATGAAGGCATCGACGTTGTTGAAGACAGACTCGGAAGCGGATCCCTTTCTTGATGCAAGGGATGCGTAAGCAGGAACTCTACAGGGTAGGTGCTGGTAAGGTATGAGGCGGTTCCTCTTTGGACTTCAGAAGGTCTTGGTACTCAGGGAATACCAGGAGCAAGAGACTAAGCTTGCCTTGGGTAGAGCGATTGGGGCCCTTACGCAGATTGAGCAGCACATCACGGATCTTGAGGCAGAACGGATACGGGTTGGGAATGAGCAGTGCACGGCCAGTCGTGGTACCGCAGAGATTGTGGCCTTTGATCGGTATGTGCAAAGGCTGGAGAGCACCAGGAATCGTCTTCTGGAGGATGCTGCTAAGGCAGAACGCACGGTCCAGGAAGCTCAAGACCTGTATCTTACTGCATCCCGGGAACGGAAGATCATGGATAAGGTTCGGGAACACCAGGAAGCGGAATACCGCAAGCTTCAACTGGAAGAGGAAACTAAGATACTGGATGAAGTGGGGAGTTCCCGGTTCCAGCGGAGGGTGAGCGAAACAGAATAATGCTTTTCGGGTGAAGCATGTGCAGGAAAGGGTGGAGGGTTCAGCCCCTCCACCGGTGTTGTACTGTATGCCAAGGGGCTTATAGGATCTGTTTCTTATTCCATTCCGGCAGGAGGGATTGCGGTCCATGAAGCAAGCCGTGAATCAGGGCTTGGCTACAGGTGTCTAGGACTTGTGCAAAAACAAGTTTCTCCTCCGGGCTAAAGTCAGAAAGAACCCAGTCGGCTATATCCATCTCCTTTTGGGGAGGGCGGCCGATACCGAGACGAAAGCGCCAGAAATCTCCGGTGGCGAAATTAGCCTTCATAGACCGCAGGCCATTATGTCCTCCCAGTCCCCCGGAGAATTTATATGCGGCGGTTCCCAAAGGTAACTCGAGCTCATCATGAACCGCCAGGATATTCCCTAGGGGAATTTTGAAAAAAGAAGCCGCCGCATACACCGAATCCCCGGAACTATTCATATAGGTTTCAGGTAACAGGAGGTGTATCTTACCGGGAAGGAGCTTTTCCTCCTGAGGTAGGGGCGCCGGTGTCTCTTTTTGATAAGCCGGCAGTATACTCCCTTCTATGCTCGCGTACAGTCCCTGGTATTTTCTCTGCCAATGCAAAGATGCGGAAAAAGGAAGGGCTTCTGCAAGCAGCCGTCCTGCATTATGCCGGTTTTGTGCATACTCCCTGCCGGGGTTTCCTAAAAAAGCTACTAATTCGATCATGTGCTCTATCCTTTTTTACCCTATCATAGACCGGATACCGGCCTTTTGGTAGTCCCGGGCACGCCTGCCATGCGTCAGCCCTCGGGGTCATCCGCCGTTTTTATGGGGCTCTCCCTGGGAAACGACAGGTTCATCCCTATGCCCAGGGTAATGGTGAGGCCGGGCATGTAGTAATCATTGAAAGACTCGTAACTCTGGTTCAGGATGTTGCGGAAACTTACAAAGGCGCCAAGATGCTTGTTCAGGGCCTGGTTGACGGTGGCATTAAGGAGAACGTAGGAGGTGAGCGTCGTAAGGTTTGCGGTATCGGCAAAACGGGGGCCTTCGTAATGGCCGGAAATGACCAGGGAGCCGCGGTGTTCCGGGGATCCGGCATTCCAGGGAAGGCTCAGGGAAAGCCCCGCCCTGTGCAGCGGCATATAGGGGATGCGCTTATCCGAAGCATAGGTATACCCGTAACTCAGGAGATAGCTCAACAGGAACTGATAAGACACCGAGAGGCCGATTTCTGCAAAGGGTCCTGGGGAAAAGGGAAGCCTAAAGCCCAGCCGTGAATCCAGTCCGAAGAAGATCGCCTCCCCCACATTCTCCGGTCTCCAGGTACCGCTTGAGCTGTACCAATGAATAGAATCCGCAGTCCACTGGACAAAGCCGCTTGCCTCCAGGCTGAGCCGCTCATGGAACTCATAGGCGGCCCCCAGGTCCGCACCCCAGCCGTCTTCCGGTTTCAGGTCCGGGTTGCCGTACATGCCGCCGCCAACCCAATAGAGGTCTTCAAAATCGGGCAATTTGAAACTGCGAAAGTAGTTGTTTTTGATGGTAAGGGAATCCGACGGGCTCCAGACAAGGCCAAGTTTGGGCACAGGCACAAGGGCTGCGGCTGCGCCGCCGCTGAAAACCGCCTTGACCGAGGGGATGACAAGAAATTGCTTGACCGGCTGATACTCTGCGGTGAGGTAGAGCCCGCCGTCATGCCGGTCATGGCGGCCTATATCGGTGGAATCCAGGTAGCTGTACCGGTAGTCCCCGCCGAGTCTGAGGGTGAGCTTGTCCAGGGGATACCAGCCCCAGCGGTTTATGCCGGTGATGGTATGCTGCCTGTGACGGGAGGCGCTGCCGTAGTCCAGGGTGTGCAGGGCATGGGTGAGGGAAGCCTCAGTGGAAAGCTCGTCCCGAAAAGCCCGGGGCATATCCAGCATCAGGTTCTGCCGGGTGGAAAAATCGTTTTGTTTTTGCGCTACACTTGAAAACCCGGAGGTGGGGATATTCTTATCGCCGTAATAGAAGTCTCCCTTGAGGATGACTTTTGCGTAGTCCCCGATATCCCGGACAAGAGAAGCCGAGGCTCCGGCATCCCATACCTCATTGTGGTCCTTACGGCGGACTTTTTTATTACTATCCGTAAAAAGAAAATGGTTTTCCGCTCTATTGGCGAAGATGTTTGCGCTAATTGAAAGGCTTTGAAGGCCCAGTCCCAGGGAAAGCGCAACGTTCTGGGTATCCGCCAGATCCTGCCATGCGGGGTCGGCCTTGGTTCCCGAGCGCTCATAATAGGGCCCCGGCAGGGCAGCGGTATTGGAAAGGCTGCCCCCTATCCGCAGGCCTGGCTCCTGTTTTTTTACGGTGATGATATTGATAAGGCCGCCTAAGGCCCCAGTTACGTTGTATTTGGAATCGGACCCGCCGTAGACGACCTCTATCCGCTCTACGGTGTTGAGATCGATCATGGAGATGTCAAAGTCCCCGGACATGGGGGAATTGACGGGCACCCCGTCTATGAGAAAGGCTATGCGTTCCGAGTCAAAGCCCCGCATAGTAATGTCCGTCTGATTACCGTAGGGGCCGAAACGGGCAATGCCCAGACCCAGGGTCTCCTGTAAAAGGGTCGCCAGGTCCGGGGCATGAACCTTTTCAATGTCCTCTTTGGTAAGGACCTTCATCTGCTGGGTGGTTTCCGGGCTTCCGGTTACGGTAATACCCTCGGCATCTTCCATGAGGAGCACTTCCTCATTCAGGGGATCCTCCTCTGGCTCTCCTATTTCCTGGGAGAATAGTGGGGAAAGAAGGCATAGCAAGAAGAGCAGGACCGGGAACAGTCTCCCGGCTCTGGAGGAAAGCAAGTTCATCTCTATTTTAAATAGGTCCCATAGTCGCCGACATGAGTACCCTCATTGCCTGCGGTAAAAAGTTTAAGAGCCTCGTTTAAGGAACTTGCCTCCGCCCGTTCAGTGGGATAAGGATCATCGGGCAGCCAAGCATCCGCAAAATCCGTGGAATCAGCTGAATACTCGGTATAATAAACCCCCGTATAGTTCTTGCCATCTGTATGACCTGCATATTCCCCTGTAGGGGCAGTTGTATATTTAACGATTAATACGCCGGAAGTCGGAGAAAAATCAACGGCCGCCTCAATGGTACCCTTCCATGTACCGGAATAAGAAGAAATGTACGTGAGCGTTCCCGCTTCTATGGTATAGGAGTCTTCTCCACCTTCATATTTAGAAACCCACGTTCCTAGTGGAACAAACTGCCGGTCTACAAAGGCATCATCATTACCGCTGTCCGTATTGCAGCCGGTAAACAACAGGGCGCCTACAACCAGGCACAGCCCAGACACACAGGGAAGCGCCTTACTCAAGAAAGAGCGCTTCATAAAAGAAACAAACATGGCTTCCTCCATATTTGAGGAAAAGCAGCCGGGGACTTCCTCTGTCCCATAAGAAGGAAATACCCATACCTTAGGGGGATTTCTTTCAAGGCTCTATCCTCGAAGCCGAGAAAATAGATGCGAACCTGTACAGGTCCGGTGTATACCAAAGTTTCCTGGCTTGCGGGGGCTGGTTTTTCATGCAGCCTGCCGTTTCTGTCAGCCTTCCCGGAGAACAAGAACCCTGCCTTGTGCTGCCAGTGGCTTTGCAACAGTATCGGTTCACCTTTCGGCGAAGTCCCGGTTTACAGTTACGGGATAGCGGAGGAATAAACGGGCCATAAGGACCGCAGACCTTTTGGGGTCTGACCTCACTTCCTTTGAAGTATACCTGTTCAGAATAAAAGGAGTTTAGGAAACGGTCAAGTCTAAAGTACAGAAAAAAGGAGCCATGAGCTCTCCGCGGTATGGCCCAAGCGGGAAGCTCCAGGGCGGGCGGTAAAGATTTTATTAAGGGAAGGAAGAACCTTACCGGGGGAAGACGGGCCTTGCGGCAGGGGGGCTTTTTCTGCTATGGTGCCAGAGATGCCAGTCCGGATGCCGGGGCTGGGGGAGTGGATTGCTTCGCTTTGCTGGCAATGACGGGGCAAGGGTCTCCCGCATGTGGGGGGTGGCGGGGGCTTTCGTCATTGCGGGAGCGCAGTGAACCCGTCATTGCGAGGGGCGCAGCCCCGAAGCAATCCAGACAGGAAAGTCCCCGTTCTGACCCCCAGTGCTGCGGGTTAGAACC
>JAITEL010000147.1 GCA_031282065.1 Treponema sp. | reverse complement strand
TCATGGAATAGAGTAGGGAGGGAGCGGCGCTGATGCTTTATCCGGCTTGGCTGGAAGATGAGCATTTGTGAAGCCCTGGGTCTTAAATACGGCTTAGCATTTTTACGGGTCAAGTTTAGCGCAAAAGCCGGGATCCCCTCCCCGGGGAAGAAGTTTTCCTCCTGAGGGAAGAAGTTTTCCTTCGGAGGGCAAAAGCTCCCCTTCGGAGGGCAAAAGCTCCCCTCCTGAGGGAAGAAGCTCCCCTCCTGAGGGAAGAAGTTTTCCTCTGGAGGGAAGAAGTTTTCCTCCTGAGGGCAAAAGCTCCCCTTCGGAGGGAAGAAGTTCCTCTCCTTAAGGAAAAAAGTTCCCCTTGAGGGCGATATTGCCGAAACCGGGCTCTCCCGGTATCATCTAGTCCTATGACTGATTTTGTGCATCTCCATGTCCATACCGACTGCTCCCTGCTGGATGGCTCTGCCTCCGCGGAAAGCCTGGCTGCCAAAGCCGCTTCCCTGGGTATGAAACACCTGGCCATTACCGACCACGGTAACCTCTTCGGTGCCCTGAAATTCCGGGACGCCTGTGAAAAAGCCGGCGTCCACCCTATCATCGGAAGCGAATTCTACATGGCTCCGGGGTCCCGGTTTAAAAAATCCGGTTCCGAACACGGCAACAAGTACTACCACCTGGTGCTCCTGGCAAAAAACGCCGAAGGCTACAAGACCCTGATAAAACTCTCCTCCTATTCATACACCGAAGGCTTCTATTATAAACCCCGGATAGACGAAGAACTGCTGGTGAAGTACCATGCCGGCCTCATCGGCCTTTCGGCCTGTGTGGCAGGAGAGATTCCCAGCCTCCTTTTGGAGGGCAAGCCGGAAGCGGCAGAGCTGCGGGCCCTGTGGTTCCGGGACCTGCTGGGGGAAGGGAACTTTTACCTGGAACTCCAGGATCACCGCCTGCCGGTGCAGCAGAAGGCAAACCCGGGACTCCTGGCGCTGGCAAAGCGCACGGGCATCCCTTTGGTGCTGACCAACGACATCCACTATCTGGAGCGGGAAGACGCCCAGGCCCATGACATCCTCCTGTGCATCTCCACCCAGAAGCAAAAGAGCGACGCCAAACGTATGCGCTTCGACACGGACGAGTTCTATTTCAAGAGCGCCGAGGAAATGGCCGCCCTCTTTCCCGAATACCCCGAAGCCCTCTCGAATACCCTGCGTATCGCGGAGCAGTGCAGGACCGAAATCCCCAGCCCCGGGCCCCTGCTCCCGGATTTTGACATTCCCCCGGGCTTTCCCGATGCCCACGCCTACCTGCGCCGCCTCACCGAGGAGGGGCTGGTAAAACGCTATCCCGGCGGCATGGAGGCCGCGCGGGAACGGGCGGAGTATGAGCTGGATATCATCATCAAGATGGGCTTTACCGGGTATTTCCTCATCGTGGCGGACTTTATCAACTGGGCCAAGGAACAGGATATTCCCGTCGGCCCGGGCCGGGGTTCCGGCGCGGGGTCTATCGTGGCCTACGCCCTCAAGATAACCGACATCGATCCCCTCAAATACAAGCTCCTCTTTGAGCGCTTCCTTAACCCGGAACGGATCTCCATGCCGGACTTTGACGTGGATTTCTGCAATCAGCGGCGGGAAGAGGTCATCGCCTATGTTACCCGGAAATACGGCCAGGAGCGGGTAGGGCAGATCATCACCTTTGGAACCCTCAAGGCCAAAGCCGTGCTCAAGGACGTGGCCAGGGCCCTGGGCTTCAGCCTGGACGAATCGAACATGATTACCAAGCTCATCCCGGAAGATCCCAAGATGACCTTGCAGAAGGCCCTGGAAGAGGAGCCCAAACTCCGGGAACTGGAGCAGAATCCCAAGTACCGGGAACTGTTCACCGTGGCCCAGAAACTGGAAGGGAAGAACCGGCACAGCAGCATCCACGCCGCGGGGATCGTCATCGGCAAGACGGACCTCACCGACTATGTACCCCTCTATTGGGATCCCAAAACCAAAGCGGTGGCCAGTCAGTACACCATGGATCTCATCGAAAACCAGGGCCTGGTGAAGATGGATTTCCTGGGACTTAAGACCCTGGACCTCATCAAAAATACCGTTGACCTGGTCCGCCGGCGGGGCGGGGACTATGCCGCCTTCAGTATAGAGCGCATCTGCGAAACCGACGAGGCCACCTACAAGATGCTGGGGGAAGGGAAAAGTTCCGGGGTCTTTCAGTTTGAATCCGGGGGGATGCAGAAGATCCTCAAGCAGGCTCAGCCGAACAAGATCGAAGACCTCATCGCCTTGAACGCCCTTTACCGGCCCGGGCCTATGGACTACATTCCCCAATTCATTGAATCCAAGTGGGGCCGCAAGGCCATTGAATACCCCGACCCCTGCCTGGAGGATATCCTGCAGGAAACCTACGGGGTTATCGTGTACCAGGAACAGGTCATGCAGGTGGCCCAGCGCATCGCCGGCTACAGTCTGGGCCAGGCGGATATACTGCGCCGGGCTATGGGGAAGAAGAAAAAGGAGGTGATGATCAAGGAGAAGGAGCAGTTTATTGCCGGCGCCAAGGCCAAGGGCTTTAAGGAAAAAGACGCGGACCGGATATTTGAGATCCTCATTCCTTTTGCCGGCTATGGCTTCAACAAGAGCCATGCGGCAGCCTATTCGGTAGTAGCCTATCAGACCGCCTACCTCAAGGCCAATTTCCCCGAAGAGTTCATGGCGGCCAACCTCACCAACGAAATAGGCCACCCGGATAAGCTGCCCACCTACATTGAGGAAGCCCGCAAAATGGGCATCTCCATTGATCCTCCCGATATCAACCGTTCCGAGGGCTCCTTTACGGTGGTCCAGGGCCGGATCGTCTACGGTTTCCTGGGTATCAAAGGCTTAGGAGACGGCCCTGCCCAAGAGATCGCAGCCTGCCGGAAAACGGGGCCCTATAGTCACTTCATGGATTTCCTTGACCGGGTGAGCATCAAGACCGTGGGCAAAAAGGTGATTGAACTGCTCATCCAGGCCGGCGCCTTTGACTGCTTTCAGCTTCCCCGGGCCGTTTTGGCGGAAAACCTGGAGCGGGCCATAGAATACGCCCAAGCCAAAAAGGACGACAAGCAGTTCGGCCAGGTGAGCCTCTTTGAAGAGACCGGTGAAAAGGAGTACCCGGATTTTGTCTTTACCGAAGTGCCTGAATGGGATCGTATGAAAAAGCTCAACATCGAGAAAGATCTGATGGGCTTTTATTTCTCCGGTCATCCTATGGACGAGTATAAACAGGCCTGGGAGCAGCAGGCCACCCTCCATCTGGCCCACCTTGAAACGGCCCCGGAGGGCGCCTATACCCTGGTGGGTATCATCAAAGCGCTCAAACTCCATACCACGAAGAAAGGGGAGTCTATGGCTTTTGCCAGCCTTACGGACTATAACGGGGAAATCGAACTGACCTTTTTCCCCAAATTATGGAAAGACCTAGAGGCAAAGATACAGGTGGAGAGGGTGGTGGCCATCAAAGGCAGCTTGGACCGTTCCAAGAATTGGGAACGGCCCGGTTTTCTGGTGGATGCCCTGTTAGACCTCGAAAAACTGGAAGCCCATGCTGCCGCCAGGGAAGCTCCCGGATCCGGCTCTATCCCGCCCTCCCCAAGCAAGGCCGCCGCAAGCTTCCATGAGGTCCATATACGCCTTGATGCCGGCGCCGCAGAGCAGGAAGAGACCCTCTATCCTTTGCGGGATCTGCTTATGGATACCCGCGGGTCCTGCTCGGTGTTTATCCACGTGCCTGTTCCTGAAGGGGAAACCGTGATCAGAACCAGCTCCCAGATGAGCGTTGCCGCGGATAGCGCGGTGATTGACTCCTTCGTCCGCTGCGCCGGGGTGGTCCAGGTCTGGTGTGAGTAGGAGTACCGAGGTCCGGGCAGGGATAAAATCCGCAAGGCTAAAACCCAGTGGGTTTTCAGCAAAATGCCGGTGAGCTTTTGCCAAAAACCCAGTGAGATTTTCTGAAAAGGCAGTGAGTTTTTTCTAAAAATCACCGTATCTCACGGAAAACCTTTGACCGTTTGGATTTTTCATGCTACAATCGGGTATCTTGTAAAGCTAAGGAGAAAGATATGGCGGTTTGGTTGCGGAAAGTCCGGCGGGAGAACCCCCAGGACAGAAGCCAGGCGAAATGGTATTTAACCCAGGAGAAATCGGGAAACGTGGGGCTTAAGGACATCGCAAAGGAAATCGAGGGGCGGTCGGCCCTTTCTCTGGGAGACGTGCAGAGCGTTCTTTCCAATCTGATAGAGGTCTTGCCGGTGTTCCTGAAACTGGGGCAGTCGGTGAACCTTGAAGGGTTCGGCACATTCCGTATTTCAGTTACCAGCGAGGGAGCGGCAACGCCGGAGGAACTGAACGCCCGCCACGTCAAGGGTGTTAAATTGCTGTTTTTGCCGAGCGCCGACCTTAAACGGAATCTTGCGGGTATTACTTTTGAAATACCGGCGGAAGCGCCGACGGCTTAATGGCCTTATGAACAGCGTAATGACGGTTTAGGTAAAAAACCGTATGGTTTTAATCGTTTAAGGAAAGGCATGAGTCCCACGCCCTTGCTTCGGCACGGTTTGCCGGCCCTGCGGTTGCTGCGTAAACGCTTATCCGGGCGGCAAACCGCCGCATACCGCCGGAAGGGGCTGAACAGTTACCGCAGCTGTTTCCTGATAATGGTAAATAATGGGGTGTTTTCCCTTGGGGGCGGGGGAAATTCCCCCCGTTCCCGCGCTTGCCAATAACTCCAGGGTAAGGCCTTAGTGCCAATCTCATAATCATATCCGTCCCAATCGTCTTCCCGAAATGCGTAAAAAGCCCAATGGTATTTTTTATCTTCAAGTATTGACACCATATCTGACAAATAACGCTCAGCCCCTGGATTCCTCCGCATACAACCAAATTCAGACACCACTATCCTATTCAATGGAATACTATGCCTTCGTATCCAATCCTCAAACGGTTCAAAATACGTGAGCATGGTCTCTTTGTTCCATACAACAAGTTCATTCCCAAAGGGAATGGCGCCGGGATACGTATACAGAGCCCCGTTTCTAAAATTACCGTTAGACGTAAAGGCATACGGTTCGTACATGTGGACCGAATAGAGAATGGTATCATCGGAAAATGTATCGGGGAATTCGCAATAACTGGACGGCTGGGAGTAGTATCCTGATTCAAGCATTATGGGCGTATCCGTATCCACCTGCCGTATCGATTGTATGATCTTATCATAAAAATAATATAAATTACGCGGCGTATCTTTGTACTGTGCATACCATATCGGAAACCGGCCGGCATCGCCAACACTTGTCTGTTCCTCAAGTCCTGTTCCAATTTCAGGATAGGGTTCATTGAGAATATCGTAGGCTACTATACAATCATAACTTCTTAACTCTTTTGCTAAATCCGTCCAAAAACGAACAGCCGCCTCCTGGTACTGATAATCTTCCCAGATTCTTGCATCATACTGCTTGTTATTGTTTTGAGACCACCGGCACCCCGGAAGAGATAAGGGCGTGATTACAACTTTTAGATCATAACGCTGAACCCAGGAAAGCACCTGCTTTAAGGCATTCAAATCCTTTTGTACAAGCCCTTGATAATCATCAGCGTTTCCTAATAAAAAATCACGTCCTTCCGCATCCCATTTATCATATACAAGCCGAACCCATTGTATATTGATTGCTTTGGCGTCTTTGAACCATGCTTCTGTGGGGACCGCATTCATACAATTCGTTCCCCGCTGCGGGCCGGTATTCCAGAAACGGATTTTGTCGGATCCATAAGAAGCGGCAAGGCCAAAAAGCGTGCAAAAGACAAACAGAACAATATTCCTATACAGCGCATTCATGGTACTCCCCCTTCATAAAGGCAACTGCGGTATTTTTGATGGCAGTACGTAACGTAGTGCTATGCCCCTGTTTCTGCATGGCGTGCTCCCTATCATTACCATAGTAACACCAAGGTACCGACGGTAATCACGAGGCCGCCTATGATTGTTTTGATGGTCATGGTTTCTTTTAAGACCAGAAAGGCTAATGCCATGCCAATAACCAGGCTGAATTTATCAATGGGGATCACTTTTGAGGCATCTCCAAGCTGTAGAGCCCTATAATAACAAAGCCATGATAAGCCGGTGGCTATTCCGGAAAGTATTAAAAACAAGAGACTCTTCTGTCCAATATGTATCAGATCAGGGTGTTTCCCGGTTATCAACACTATAAGCCAGGACATCATCAAGACTATAACCGTACGAATCGCGGTTGCCACATGGGAGTCAATCTGTTCAAGGCCTACCTTTACCAGAATTGAGGTTAATGCTGCAAAAAAAGCCGACAGTAATGCGTATATGACCCACATAGTGTTTCTCCGCTTGCTTTTGCAGCATATCCCCAGGGCTGCCTTACGGGCCCTGCACGTCCGGTACTGTAACACAGCCGTCAGGGAGGATAAGGATCTTCGGTACCTGCACACCCCGGGCTTTCGCCTGTACCAATGCCTCGTCCAACGCTGCCTGGGGAGAAGGAGCAGGGGCTATGAACAGGGAGCTAAGCTGTTCAGGGGCTAGTTCCGTAACCGCCTTGACGGTAGCCCGGGCCGAAACCGCAGCCATCTTGGCTGCCTTGTGGTAACCCAGTTTGTACTCAGCCTGAATACGATGGAGGGCATCTTCCGGGCTTGCCGCCTGAGCCAAGAGTTTGGCATAGGCCTCGTCCCCAATACCCTCCCGGCAGGAGGAAACCAGAATGAGGGTTCCCCCATCTTTCAAGGCAACCGCGGCATTATCTATGGCTTTCTGGGATTGATAGAGATCGATGTCCATAGGGAATTTGGCGACCGATACCACGATGTCCGCCTTAGTAGCTACGGGTACACAGAAAATCTTCCGGGCAATTGCTACGGCTGCGTAAAAAGAGGCATCCAGATCCCCTGCCGTGGCTGCGGCTACCGCTTGCTCCTTATCCAGCACGGTCATCAAGGAGAACACCGGCACCTGGATATGGGAAAGGGCATCCATCATGTCTTCGTGAACCGGGTTCTGCTCCAAAGCCAGGGAGCGGGCCGCAGGGGATAGGGCCTGGCGGTGATTGACTTCAATGGTCCGGTAGGCAGCTATCCCCGGCAGGAAAGCCTTACGGCCGCCGGTAAACCCTGCAAAGTAATGGGGCTCCACGCTACCGGTAAGGATAATCCGGTCGGCCTCAAAGATACGCTTGTTCAGCACGATGGGGGTCTTGTTCCGGGTATGCCCCAGTTCAAGCATATCTTCATCCTTGCGGGCATCATGGTACACACAGCGGGGCCTGAGTTCTGTATACAGGCTGCCTAGGATCTGATGGTACTCCTTCTCGCTCGGGCCCCGGTGCGCTCCGGTGGCAACCAGGAAGGTGATACGTTCAGTATCCAGGTGTGCCTGCCGACATACCGGCAGGAGGGCCTTGAGCATGAGTTCTGTGGGAGTAGGTCTGGTGGCGTCATTGATGATACACAGGAGCTGCTGAGCGCCATGCAGGAAGTCTCCCAATCCCATTCCCTCCACCTGCGTGCCCGACCCTAGGGGTGCAGCCAAAGCCTCCTGGACCAGCACATCGGGAGTGCCCGGTGTTTCCAGCCCCTGCGGCTCTGCCACGGCCAAGAGGTTTTCTTCAGGGAATGTAAGGGGGAATTGCCTATCCAGATAGGGCAATTGGGTAAAAAACTGAGAATAAGACAGCATATACGTTCCTCTATACACCATAGTACTACCGGGAGGGGATTTTATCAAAGGCCCGCTCAAACCGTACGGCCTTCACCGGGGCAAGCCGGTGCCCGTATACGCGATACGCCGGATGAACGGCGCGTGTGGTTCCCGTGGAACTCACTTTATATTAAAGAAGAAACAAGAACTCCTAAGACGCTCGATCAACGCCTTTTGTCGATGTACCCTTCCGATCTGGTACTGTGGTTTCCCTTACCCGTACTGAAGTCTTCCCCAGCCTCGCAGAATCTTGGTACCTGCCCGCACCCTCTCTCAAGAGGATCAAAGACACAAGATAGTCCTAGAAATCATAATATCCTCTAATGTATTTGAGGATGTCTGTTTTTATATTTAAACTATCCTTGAGTCTATACTGGAATCCGTATCGTGCCGTAGGTTCTGCTCGGTGTCTCCTAAGACTCAAAAAGAAACCATACCTCATAGCTGAGGCTTTTTTACCATATCTCTGGTGAAAAAGCCTCAGCCGTCTTTCATACCTATGGGTATGAGTATACGTAAGGAGTAATTTGTATGAGAAAAAAACCGTGGCTGGTAGTGCCTGTTTTTCTGGGCTTTGGCCTTTTGAGTTGTTCTGATACTCCTGCAGTGAAGTCCCCTCAGCACACCCCGGCACAGAGCGAGCCCTTAGAAGAAGGGCATGCTGAAGAGGATCCCGGAGGGGTCTATATTGGCATACTTTCCTTTGCCGCGGATGTACAGGATCTGACCGGCGGTTCCTTGATTTATCTCGACGATGCAGGAAGAAACCGGCTCTTACAGTCCCTGTCCACGTTCAACCGGGCCCCTGGCTCAGGAACCGCCTTATATTATGCGGTTCATCAGGCATTACAGAACCTCAGTACCCAGGAATCTTCCTTGCCCGATAAGCTGAGCTCAATTAACCTGCTTACCTTTACCGACGGCCTGGATAACAATTCCACGAGCCTTGCCCTGCCGGTACTGGAAGGGCAGGATTTCCGAGGCGCATCCACCGAATCCTATGCCTCCTATATTACCCAGCAAATTGCAGAGCGCCCTATTGTCGGTAAGCCAATTACCGCCTTTGCAGCGGGAGTTCGAGGGGGCGATGTGGAGGATCAAGCGGCGTTTAGAGCGACCTTGCAATCCCTGGCCAGTACCACCGGTACTACCGCTCCCTATTTCTATGAACTCACTGATTTCTCAGAATTGAACCAAAAATTCCAAGACATCGCGAATAACCTCACGATTATTAACCGGGATCTTACCTTTACGATTAATACCCCCTCTTATCAGCCGGGGACCAAGATCCGCATGACCTTTGATGTAACAGAAAACACCCTGGAGGCATTTGCCAAGTCTACCCGGTATGTAGAGGGTGAAGTCAGTATCAAGGATGCAAGCTATGCATTGACCCATATTACCTATTCTGAGGGGGTTTCCTCTTCTTCTGAAGAACCCGTACCGGGTACCCTGAACGGTACCGAGGTAAGCTATATCTTTGAGGATTTCCTGGTGTCCGATGCGAAATGGGATCTCAAGCAATGGATTCTCAGCCCCGGCTCTACTACCTGGCAGCGTAACAGCGAGTATACTAT
The DNA here is from genome assembly GCA_031282065.1 of Treponema sp. GTDB lineage: Bacteria > Spirochaetota > Spirochaetia > Treponematales > Breznakiellaceae > JAIRLU01. The sequence continues at coordinate 9,999 of JAITEL010000147.1, read as the reverse complement.
GGGAGATTCCTTAAAGATTGCCGTGGAAAAACGTTCCTCCGTCATATATCTGGTCCTTGACAATAGCCGGTCCCTGGCAGATACGGATGTAGCTTCCATACGGAATGCGGTTGAAGGGTTTATTAACCGCTTATACCTGAAATTATACCCGGGTTCCACGGTTTCTCAGAGTACCCAGCCCCAGCAAAGCATCGTGCCGCTTCAACACAATATCTGGCAGGAAGGTGAAATCGCCTCAGGGGAGTACCACTATTACCGTTTCCGTGCCCAAGCAGGGCAATCCTACCTTATCCGATGGAACGATTCCCTTGAAGGGGATGGGACGAAAACCGGGGATATCCTGGTTACCCTATACCGGGAAGATCTGAACACCTCGCTGTACTTCGGCGTAGACTCAGGCTTTACCGCGCCTCCCCGGATTTCTGTACCGGAGGATACGGATATCTTAATAGAAGTGAAAGGATATAGGGCGACCCAGGATAGGGGTACCTATGCCCTCATGTATATACAGCAAGGGCAAAGCGGCTTTTAGAAGTAAGCTATAGTCATTCGGGAATGCAGGGGAATCTGAATCCCCTGCATTTTTTATGCCCTTACCCGCAGCCTGCCAAGGGAGGCCCGAGAAAAAGCAATCTAAGACCTATGTGCCCAAGGGAGGAGGTAACAATACTACAATTGAGCTGTTTGTATAGGTCCCATAGAGTGCCACTTTTTTCGCTACCAAGAGGTTCACCTCTTCCCTCGGTACAGATACGGTACCGCAAGACCGTATCGTGTTCTTTTTTACCTTAATAAGACTATAAAAAGGAAAAGCCTCTAAAAATCCAAGGGATTCTTAGAGGCATCTCTTCTCGTTCAGGCCCGCGAAACAGATCTCAAGAAACCAAGGAGCCTCTGGTGTAGTTTAAAATCCATCATCCGTTGATGCGTCGTCTTGCAGATCCGAATCTTTTCCTTTTCTTGATCGGGGCTTCCGGACAGGTTTCTCGGTAACTTTCTCTACCACAGCAGTTCTGCTGCTAACCCGCTTGGCAACGGGTTTGTTTGCCGCGGTCTTGGGCGTGGGTTTTTTAGCCCTGGGTATCTGCTTTACGATTTCGGCTAATTCCTGATCGTTCTCTAATCGTACGAGATCAAGGGTATTCTGCAAATCAATCCAATACTCCACGGTGGTACCGAAGTACTTTGATAAACGCTTAGCAATATGAAGGCTTATCTTTGCCTTGTTGCTAACAATCTGCCGGATCGCAGATACGCTCATCTGAATGTCTTCCGCTAATTTAGTAGGGTTGATTTGGTACTCATCTAAGAGATCTCGTAATACATCTCCGGGTTGTAAGACTACCGGTTTTTTCGCCATAATGTATAAAACTCCTTGCAAGATTTTTTGTATCGTCTATAATCAAACACAGTAATAGTAAAGATCATAGAACTTTTTTATATAATACGATCTTTTTAATTATATTACTAGTCCTTTTTACCTATATTAAGAAAAAAATGCAGGTTTGAGCATTTCTTTAATGCATGGTTACTGAATCGGAGATACCAAAGGATCACTGAACAGTTACGCTTCAAGTAAACATGGTATTTGTTGTATGCCCCAAGGGAGAGCGCATAAAAGATACGGCCCTCTCCAAGCAACACCGGCACAGTATCCCTACAAGAATATGGGAAGCGTGGAACCCAGGGGATCGCCGCGGACAAGGGGGGAAGCGTCCAGAAACTTCTTTGGCAAGGTAATTGACTAAAACAATCATAATTATTAGTATAGTAATGATTATAGGGTATATTTATAGGAATTCTAGGGTGTCCAAAGAATTCCATCCTAAATATAGCTAAGGCTAGCTTAGTAACTACTAGGTAAAGGAGCATCTATGGCGGAACGGCGGGTTTATATTGATTATAATGCGACGACCCCTCTCAAAGAGGAGGTCAAGGCCGCGATGATCCAAGATTTTGAGGTCTACGGAAATGCGTCAAGTATGCACCGCTCAGGAAGACTGGCCCATGCCCGGGTTGAAGAGGCAAGACGGGCGGTAGGAGAGCTTCTCGGAGTCTCTGCGGGAACCATCATCTTTACTTCGGGCGGATCCGAATCAAATAACACAGTTTTTCAAACTATGCGGCAACTCGCTTCAGACTCGGATGGTCGATTGCTATCCGAAGGCAGGACCGAGATCATCACCACCAGTATTGAGCATCCTTGTGTCCTTAATTCTGCGGCCTACTTACAAAGCTTGGGGTTTACAGTACGGTTTCTTCCGGTGGATTCTTATGGAAAGGTACACCTTGATGCCCTCGAAGCAGCCTTAAATGAACGTACCTTGTTTGTATCGGTGATGATGGCAAACAACGAAATCGGGACCATCCAGGATATTCGGGAAATTACCGCTCTGGTGAAAGCTGCCGGAGCCTGGATGCACACCGATGCAGTGCAGGCGGTGGGAAAGATACCCGTAAACGTGGCTGAACTGGGGGTGGATTACCTCACCATGTCGGCTCATAAGATCTACGGCCCCAAGGGAATAGGAGCCTTGTATGCCCGAAAAGGGGCACCCCTCTTTCCCCTGATCCGAGGCGGCCACCAGGAAGACAGTATCCGGGCAGGGACCTACAACAACATCGGTATCCTGGGTTTGGGGACCGCTGCTCGTCTTGCGATAGGAGAAGTGGAGCGTTACGGGAGCGCAATAGCAGCCCTCCGTTCCCAGCTTCGGGATGGACTGCTTGCAAAGGTACCGAATATTACCATAAACGGTCATCCCCAAGATGTACTTCCTAATACCCTCAACGTATCCTTCCCCGGCGCAGAAGGGGAATCTATCCTCCTGTCCCTGGATATTATGGGTATTGAGGCCTCCACTGGTTCTGCTTGTGCTTCAGGCAGCCTTGAGCCTTCCCATGTGCTCATGGCTATTGGTGCAGGGCCTGAGCTGGCCCACGGTTCCATACGGTTTAGCTTGGGTTGGGGCCTTACTGCAGAGGATATTGCCTATATTGTTGAAACCCTGCCGCCCATCATTGAGCGCTTGCGCTCCATGTCAACCCTCCAGTACCCCCTTGCCACCGTAGCGAGGGAGTAAAGGAGTGCAAAGATACAGGGAAGAATCCTGCAAACAAAGGATAGTTTTCCCACGAGAGAGAGGAGAAGACCATGTCCGATTGGTTATATTCAGATACGGTGAAGGATCATTTCACCAATCCCCGGAATGTGCTCTTAGGGGATGAAGCGAGTTTTCCGGCCAATGCCCGAGGGCAAACGGGGAATATTAAATGTGGGGATCAGATGCTGATGCTTCTGAAAATCCAGGATGACCGCATCACCGATGTACGGTGGAAAACCTATGGCTGCGCCAGTGCCATTGCGTCTACCAGTATGCTTTCCGAAATCATCAAGGGTATGCATATTAAAGATGCCTATACTATTCGGCCTGAAGACCTGGTAGAAAAACTTGGCGGCCTGCCGGATTACAAGATCCACTGTTCGGTCTTAGGGGATAAGGCCCTGCGGGCTGCCATAGACGACTATCTTGCCAAGACCGGCAGGGCAGGACTCCTGCAAGAGGCGGCCACGGAAATTTGCCATTGCCTGGGGATCACGGATAAGGACATCGAAACGGCTTTTCATAAGGGGGCTCGTACTTGGGAAGCCTTGCAACAGGCCACCAAGATCGGGACCGGCTGCGGTACCTGTAAGGGAAATGCCCTGGAACTGCTCCACCAGCTTACTCATATATACGGGATGTAAGAGTTCCTCCGACCGGCGCAGGAGCTTCGTCGGCCGGTATGGCTCAATCCCAGGCTTACGCGAAAAACCTATCCTGGTGTTGTTTTTCCAGACTAAGCTAAAAGCTCTATACATTCTCGTTTTTCTGTGGTAATATAAAAAATAATGTAATGTAAACAATTGCATCATGATAAAGTATCGTAATCTTGGTGGGAGGATATAGATATGACCATCCTAATCGTAGATGATTCACGGATCATGAGAAATAGCGTCAAAAATTGTTTTGATATGCTGAAGGTTCCATGCCAATATGTAGAAGCGGCTAATGGAAGGGAGGCCTTGCAGCGATTACAAGGGCAGCCGATTAATTTGGTACTCCTTGATTGGAATATGCCTGGGATGTCGGGAATAGACTTCCTCAAACATGTTCGGGCCATGGATAAGTACAAAGACTTACCGATCATTATGGTTACCAGCGAAGCAGCTAAATATAATGTTATTGAAGCCCTCAAGCATGGAGCTACCGATTACATTGTCAAGCCTTTAAATGAAAAGTACTTAAGAGAAAAAATCTTTAAGATCATTTCTTAGATGAAGAAGGGAAAGGGTGGAACAGTATATACAACCGTTTGTTGAGGTATGTACCTATGTATTTAAGGAGTTTGTGGGAACTGAGATTGTAGCAGCAACTCCTTATATTTCAGAAAAAGAGGTACTGGATAAGTGGGACATTTCCGCTTTGATAAGTTTGAGTGGCCAGGCTCAAGGGGTGGTGGCCCTCTCTATGAAACAGGCTGTGGCCTTGCAGCTTACCGATAGGTTGACCAGGACGGTTCATACGGCCTTAGACGAGGATGCTATAGATGTTATAGGTGAAATCATCAATATCATCGCGGGAAGAGTCAAACAGAACCTTGAAAGCACCTTCAAACTGATTATATCCCTACCGACGGTTATTTTAGGTACGAAATATACGGTCAAATGGCCTACCGGCCGAAGCCGGTTGCTCTGTATACCCTTTACTATTTTTGAACATGAATCCTTTGTCTTATCGGTAGCGATTCAGCAGATGGATTTTCTGGAGTAAGGGTCTATCTGAGCGTAAACAACGAGCGAGACCTGAGTTTGACCTATCGTCAAGGAGGAGCCATGCACAGCGACAAGTCTTCGTTTCCTGCGGTGTTTACGGTGATCTGTTTAGCGGTCATCGTAGGGATTACCGTGTCCATATCGGCATTGTTTTTTATAAGCTTCCGCTCCCTGTCCTATAGGCAAATTGAAACCAATACCCGTGAAAACTTGAGCCATTTACGGGACAAAGTAGTTGACCGGTTCGGGGAATGGTCGAAACTTATTACCTATGTATCTATTGGCGCTGCGCCGCTTATGGCAGCGGATCCAGTGGATACCCAGACCCTCCAATGGCTTTTTAAGCGTTCTATGGACGCTCAGCCTGACTTTTGGCATATCTATGGTACGAATAACCTGGTGTGGAATAAACCGGGAGGCTATGTGGTCTATGGGAATGGGAGCATGCCTAATGCCGCATGGGACAATACGACCAGGAACTGGTTTATCGGGGCCAAGAAAAATCAAGGAAAAGTAGCTTATGCAGATCCCTATATCGCGGAGAGTAACGGCCAGCTCACCACCGCCATATCTACCAATGTCTATGATAAACAAGGACAGGATATAGGGGTGGTTTCAGGAAACGTCTCCATCAGCTTCCTGAATGATCTCCTTCAGAAAAGTGCCTTCGTCCCCGGACAAACGATCTTCTTCCTCAATAAAGATGGCCTGTTTATCACCCATCAAGACGCAGCAGCAGTCTTACAAAAAAACTTCTTTACCGAATTTGCCTTAGACCAATACCGCCTGGCCATCTTGGATGCCCCCACCTTCTCCGCCATAGACAAGGAGAGGTTCATCTATTCCGTATCCATCCCCGACATAAACTGGATCCTGGTCTCCACCATTCCCCGGGCTTTCATCTTTGCCGAAGCCACCAGACTCTTGTTCCAGATGATCGGGGTGAACTTCTTGCTCATAGTCCTTGCCCTAACCCTGTCCCTGGTACTCACCCGGATATTACAGAACGAACGGGACGAGATCAATGCGATGAAGGACAACCTGAAGGTAGGATTTTTTCTCATGGATAGGGACTATGTCATACAGGGGCAGTATTCCCGGTCATTGGAAGAGATGCTGACCTGTCAGGAGTTAAAGGGGAAAGACTTTATCTCGCTCTTGTCTGCATCCCTTAAACCCAAGGAACAGGAAGCGGTGAAGGACTATTTTACCATGGTGTTTAACCGCTCTTTTGAGCAGGCCATGTTGGACGACATCAATCCCCTGCATGAGTTTCAGTACCTCCCTGAGGGGGGGGAGGAAAAAACCTTGAGTTGCGGATTTGCGCCGGTAAATCAGGGGAATAAGAAGGTATTTATTCTGGGAACGGTTCAGGACATAACCTTGGAGACCGCCCTACAGCGAAAGCTGGCCCAGGAGGAGCAGAAACTGCAAGAGGAGATGCGTTCTCTGTTTGAGATAATCCAGGTGGATCCCCAGGTGTTCAGTGATTTTCTGGAAGACCTGGAGTATGAGTTTGGGCGGATCCATAAGATACTGGAAGACCCTGGAACAGGTTCAGCAGAAGCGGTGGTAGATTTATACCAGTCGGTACATGCGATAAAGTCCAATGCTTTGATAGTGGGCTTGAATAATTTCAGTGAGAAGGTGCATGAGTTAGAATCAAAGATACAGGAGATACGGGAACGGGAAGCGATACGGGTTGAGGATATACTGAGTTTAGCTATGGATATAGAACAGTTGATGTTGGAGAAGGATAAGTTTCGGAACACGATAGATAAGATACGGGCCTTTAAGGGGAGTAGCGGGGTAAAGCACTATGAGGATGTGTTGATAGAATCACTGAGCCGGGCGGTGAGGCGGGCAGCAGAGGATCTGGGGAAGCAGGTACGTCTTGAGGTGGAGCGGTTAGACTCGAATGCATTGGAAGAGAGTCCCCGGCGGCAGGTGAAAGAGATGTTATTACAGTTGGTTCGTAATGCGGTGTATCATGGGATAGAGGTACCGGAAGTGAGGGAGCGAGAGGGGAAGGATAGTGTAGGGCAGATACAGTTGTCGATAGAAGCTGAAGGGGAGCGGATAGGGATAAAGGTACAAGATGATGGGCAGGGACTCAATTTTGAGAAGATCCGGGAACGGGCAGAGGAGCTCCATATCATCACGGGAGAGCGGAAGGGAGAGGATAGGAACCGGTTATTGCAAGTTATATTTGTACCTGGATTCAGTACTGCTGGGGAGGAGGGACTGCATGGGGGGCGTGGCATAGGGTTGAATCTGGTACGGGAGCGGGTACGGGATTTAGGGGGAAGTATCAAGGTACAGACGGAAGCCGGGAAGGGTACGACTTTCATAGTGTATATACCCCGGCAGTATTCCAAGATACCGGGCGCTTCCTAGGGTTTGTACTGTGGCCTTGAGTATGGGGAGAATATGTCAACCATTGAGTTGACTCTTTCGATCCATCCTGCTACAGTAGGGGCATAAGGTCCACACGGGCCTGCCCCGGTATCGCAATTTTGTTATTGAATAGGAGAATACCGATATGACCATCTTAATCGTAGATGATTCACAACTTATAAGAAAAACGATTAAAAGGTGTCTTGAAAACCTCAATATTCCATGCCTATACAAGGAAGCCGGTAATGGAAAGGATGCTTTGAAGCAGCTGCAAGAGCATGCAATCAATTTGGTATTCCTGGATTGGAACATGCCAGGAATGTCGGGGATTGAGTTCCTCAAACAGATTCGGAGCATGGATAAGTACAAAACCTTACCGATCATTATGGTTACCAGTGAGGCGGCTCGGGCTAATATTATTGAGGCGGTCACCTGCGGCGTTACCGATTACATCGTCAAACCCATACGGGAGCAATATATAAGAGACAAAGTATTGAGGATCCTTTCTAAACAAGGGTAAGGAAGCAGAAAAAGCATGGGACAATCGTCTATAGGATCCCTGATTCAGCCGTTTGCAGAGGTATGTATCTATGTGTTTAAGGAGCTGGTGAGCACAAAGATAGTCGTAAATCGTCCCTATGTTCCAGATAAGAATATACCGTATAGCTGGGATATTTCGGCATTGATACGCTTCACCGGCCAAGTCCAGGGGGTCTTGGGCATCTCCATGAAACGGGCCCTGGCTCAGAAGCTTACCGGTCTCCTTCTTATGGAGAGCTGGCATACGACCTTAGACAAGGACGTCATGGATATCCTCTGTGAAATAGCCAATATCATCGCCGGAAGGGCCAAACAGCGCCTGGAAAACACCTGCAAACTGCAAATAGCTCTACCGACTATTATCTTGGGTGGAGATATATCGCCTCTGTGCCCAAGCCGGATGGTATGTATCCCCTTTACCATTTTTGAGCATGAGTTCTTTGTTCTCAGCCTAGCGATTGAGTGCGATTAGCGGGACCTGGGTATAACCCATTACCGGTGGGTACCGGTTTAGAGCTTACCCCGTTGCAGTATGCAGGTCATGATGGTATCTTGCTTTTCATCCCACAAATGAAGGGCTCCTCCCTGACAAAAGGGGTACTCTTTACAATGCAGGCACCTGCCGGTTTTGGTCCAGCTCCGCTCTCTCATGGGGATAAACCGATGGTCCCAGACATCCAGAAAAGCATCATGATAAATGCTTCCTTGCACAACATGCCGGCTGTTATTGGGACATACGGATATGGCACCGTCTATCAGGACCGAAGCGATATTGATGCCTGCACGGCAAAAAAAGTACGCATCCCGTACCTGTCTTTCATAGCGACCCACGTAGGTCTCACCGCTAAAGGTAAGGGCCAGATGGTTTTCCCGGCGGGAAGCAGCGATAAAATCCATGAGAGGGACGATTGCACCGGCTTGTAATTGCATATCCGGCCTATGCGATGCTCTTCCTATGGGCGCTATGGTGAACAAACGCCAGGCCGTAACCTTTTTTGCAATCAGCAGTGCTTTAAGTTCCGCAAGCTCGGCCAGGTTTCTGGGATTAACGCAGGTAACCACATCATAGGCTAATCCTTTTGAGGCGCGTATCAATGCCAATGCGTCAAGGGCATGTTCAAAACTCCTGGGGTTTGCTCGTAGCCAATTATGGGTCTGTTCGAGTCCGTCCAGGCTCACGCTGACGGCTCCTATTCCTGCGGCACGCAGTCTTGCATGTATTGCCGGGGTATAGCCGTATCCATTGGTAACCAGTCCCCAACGGAAACCCTGTTCCCGTAAGGATCTGCCGCAGTAAGGCAGATCCTCCCGCAAGAGGGGTTCCCCGCCGCTTATCACCCCGGTTATGCTATCCCGGGCATACCGGTTTTGTAAGGGCAGGATGGCTTGGAGAAAATCATCAAAGGGCATATCCGGTATGGCGGCATCGGCATTACAAGCAGAACCGCAATGCAAACACTGCAGGTTACATCGCCGGGTACATTCCCAAAAGAGATACCGTAAGGCATGTAATCGGGTTTCATGGTTTCTAAAAAGTCTATGCAGATAGGGTAAAAGCTTATTTGGCAGCATAGAGCGGTATGTCTAGCTTCGCAGCGGTCACTTCACCCAGGCTAAGCGTCATGATACGGGGTAAAAAGGAGCCGTTTTCACTGCCGTCTATATCTTCAAGCATGAGGGTATAAGCAGCTTCTTCGGGAACGTACAAGCGAAAGGCGCCGTGCTCATCGGTTAGGGTATAGAGATCCTCCACCGATACTTTAATCCCTGCAACCGGTTTATCCGTAGCATGTGCACGGACCTTCCCTTGAATCGTCGTATCCAGCCCTATGGCTTCGAAGGTTCCATAACAGGCCTGAAATACCAAAGCTACCGTGCCCAGACCTAAACCGGTATACACCTTTTGCAGGAGCTCACGGCTCCTTTCTTGCATACTAGTTCGTATCTCCATACGTTCTTCCTCATCATCATACTATAGGGAGCTCGTCTCTCACCTCTACGGGACACACCCTAGTTAGGTGTGGGGACACACTCTAGTTAGGTGTGGGGACACACCCTAGTTAGGTGTGAGGGACACACCCTAGTTAGGTGTTGGGGACACACTCTAGTTAGGTGTGTGGGGCACACTCTAGGGCGTGTTCACACGACGTAAAGTGATAACTGTGAGCGCCACATAAATAACCGCAGTGAACATGATGTCAAGTTTGTCATAACGGGTACAAACCCGGCGGTATCCCTTTATACGG
>JAITEL010000129.1 GCA_031282065.1 Treponema sp. | reverse complement strand
CGGAAGACTGGCGTCCCGGAAAAACGGTTTGGGATCAGCCGCAAAATGCTCAGAGCTACCCTCAGCGACGATTTCCTGCATGATGTTTTGTTCGGCAAAGTTAAATGACGTTGCCCTGTGCGGTAGGGGAACTAAAAGGGCGGGTAATACCGGTACGGCCAAACCGGGAAAGAGTAAGGAAAGAATAGCTGAAAACGTCTTATTTTTATCATTATCACAAACCAAAGGGTTGATCGTTAGAACAGGCGTTCATACGGGGAATAGTCAAAGGGATAGGGCTCGGCTCCCTCACGCAGGTCTTGGGCTTCTTCCAGGATAAGCTCTTCCACCTTCCAGCGCGCTTCTTCAGCTCTCAGGTACAATTCCCCGGTTATCCACTGGTCCCGGCCCACAAAACGGAACACAAAAGAGGTGCTCCCATCGGCTTCCTCCCGGCCGCCGCCTATCCTGAATCTTTGCGGCTTAATCGTGTCCAGGGCCGTACCATACTCCTCGATCAGATCCGCATCCATATCCTGGAGAACCGGCGCGTCCTGAGTATTTGTGAGCAATGCCCTCAAGAGGTCCTTGGCAAGGGTATAGGCCGCTTGGGCTGCCTCTCCCCGGCCTAAAGACCCGATAATCGTGTCCTGGGGATATCGGGGGGCTTCTCCCCGTTGGGGCCTTCTCAATGCCTCAGGCACCGATGTTCCCCCGGAAGGCTCGTTCTCTGCTCCGGAAATACCCGCCAAGACATACAGACTAAGGAAGAACCCTAGTATCCTTACCTTGTTCATGTATTAGGTGTATCCTGAGGCTTCCGCTTCCGTCAAGCACTCCCGGCAGCTTTTCTCAACCTATCCTCGTACTGCTCCAGTTCCTGTTCAAGCGCTTCCAGACGTTTAGACAGGGATGCTATGGTCCGTTCCAGCCGGGTCTTCTCTTTTTCAAGCCGCTCCCGGGGATCTTCCGGCGAAGGGGGAGCACCTAATGCTCCCCCCTTTGAGGCTGCTCTCACCATATCAGGGCTGTTCCCCTGAAGCAGCGCGGTTTCGGCAGTGTGGCGTTCCTCTGGGTCTGTGATCCCTGCCAAAAAACGCATATTATCCGCGCCTAAAGCGGGGTTTAACTGGTAGTGGTGCATCTTCATGGCCATAGTGGCAGCCGCCCGGGGAATACAGAGGACCCGGTCAATATAATCCTCAAAGCGGCCCCCTATGGCAAGACAGAGCTCCTGGGCTTTGAACAGGTGCATGCCCAGGGCTTTCACGAGACTGCCGTTTTCCCTAAGGTACTGCTGCCGTATGATCTCGGTTAAGCTGCTGAGCTCAGGAGAAGCGGCAAACACGTTCTTATAGATACCTTTGGTTTCTGCGATTGCCAAAAGCCGGTGGAGCATGGCCCAAAATTCCGCGGTGTGTGCTCGAGTACTGAGTTTTCCCCTTTGGGAACAGGCATGGAGATGATGGGCATATTCATGGATGGCCGTATATATCAAGAGATTATCATCAGTGAAATTACGGTTATGGATGATGATCTCCCTGGACTCAGGCTTGTACAAACCATTGACCCTTTTGCTTTTTTTCCCTGAGAAAAGCACCGTAACATCCAGGGGGGGCTCTTCAAGTTTAAGGAGCGCGGCCTTAATATCGTCCTGATTCATGGGTCACATGTACCCCAGGGTACCGATTTTTTCCAGCGCCAATACCACCGCAGCCACACAGGCCGTATCGGTCCGTAAGATCCGGCTTCCCAGGGAAAGCCGGCAGAACCCTGCATCTTCCAGCCTATCCCGTTCCTGGTTAGACCAGCCCCGTTCAGAACCAATGGCTATAAGGAGCGGCTGTTGCGTGGAGTTCAACTGGGCAAAGCTTCCCTGGGGCCGCTGGTTGTCCGCAGCGATGAGCAAAGGGTTCTTATCGCTCCAGGGCCGCTGTTCAAGCCAGTCCCTCAGGCTGGGATAGTTCCCTATCAGGGGGATGACCGTATCTCGAGCCTGGATAGCCCCTTGGATAAGGGCTTCCCGGGCTCCCCCATCGCTCAGCATGGTGGTATTGCGGTAACTAGGTTCCCCCAGATCCGTGCCCATGAGATCCACCTTCTCCACCCCGAAAGTCGCCAGATCCCGTAAGAGCCGCTTAAGCTGTATAGGCCGGGGAAAGCCCACTCCCAGGCTGATAGGGCTGCGAGGCAGCGGGGCTTGATAGAGTTCCAAGGAACACCACAGGGCTCCCTCAGGGGTGATGGTTTCGATACGGCCCTTTCCCCAATTCCCTCCCAGAACCCCTGCATCAAAACATTCCCCCGGCTTTTTACGCAGAATCTTGCGGAGATGGAGTGTCCGTTTATCCCGGGGATTAAGAAGGGCCTCCTGGGCAGGTGTGGAGGTAGCGGTAAGTTCATGTTTTTCAAAAAGAATAATATTCATCGGAATGGGTATACCATATTTTCGAGAAAGGTAAAAGGCGCCAGGGTCTCAGGATAAACCGCCGGAACAATTCCGGGGAACAGGGTATGGAGGGGGGAAAATAGCAAAAAAAAGCCCCCGGCAAACCGTAGGGGCCTGCCGGGGGCTTTTAGGAAAGAAAAAGGTACGCTAATCTTGCGGACGAGGATACCGAAGGAGCATCAGATCACCTGCTCCTGGGGGACCTGCGCTGAAACAGGCTTAAGGGTCTTCCACAGGGTATAGAGTTTTCGTTTTGGCGTAAAATCAGCTAAGCACACAAAGGCAAGGCCGGCCATGATATTACTGTAAAAATCACTGTACTTGCGCCATACCCTATCGTAGTGCTCAGGCAGTTCTGACCGTCCTCGTAAGCCCCGGTAGATTCTGCGGACATACCCGTTTTCGCTAAGGGCCTCGAAAAAATCGGTGATCTCCAGGATTTTCCGTTTCTTTTGGTTACATGCATGCTGAAAGACTTCCCGGCTGCTGCGTTTATCCGAAGGCATGGGATCATACACATACATGATGGGCCGGGTTTCCGACAGAAAATAAAAGGTAAAGGGCATTTCCGCACAGAAGGTCCCGCTGAAGGCCCGCATATAGATTCCTACCTTGCCAAAGGAATGGGTCCCTTCGTTTTCTGCAATGAGGTAGTTAATGACTTCTTTTTGTGTTCGGCTGAGATCCGTCATGGGATTTCCCTTTTTTCTGCTGCTCCCAATAGTCGTAGAGTTTCAACCGCGGTATAAGCTGTACCGAACAGGCGAATGCGAGAGACGCCCTTTCCCTAGGGGTAAAATCTTCATACCGGAACCACCTTCCCGGCCGCTCCTGTTCCGGCAGGGGATATTCGCCGCAGTGCTTGGGTAGCGTTTGTACATAGCCTTCCCGGATCAGATACCGGATAAAATCCGCTATCTCCAGCAGTTTTTGTTTAAGGGCCATACAGCGCAGGCTTACCGGTTCATCCGCATCCTCCTCCTGCACATACAGGCTAAGCCTGCTTGCTCCAAGCGGGCAGAGGGTAAAGCGCATATTGGGTAAGAGGCCGCCGCTGAAAGCCCGCAGGTATGGCCCCAGGGGATTCGGCTCTTCGATTTCCTCGTTTTCCGCAATAAGGTAGCGAATAATAGCCTCTTGGGTAAGAGTAAAGAGTTTCATTCAGAATATAGAAGAGGACTTGTGTTCCAAATCGCGAATTTTTATGAGGGAAGTCCAGTCTACCCCGCCCTTTTGGGGTCAGGCGGCTCCCTTCATTCGGTGTAAAAGAGCGGATCCGCTCTTTTCTCAATAAGAGGCACCGGTGGCTTGAAGTCTGTCTTTTTGCAACTGTTCACGGGATCAATAACTATAATATCCCCGTTATTGCCAACGATCAAAAATGTATATACTCCTTAAGGAAGGGTATGATGAAGATTACCGCAGGTAAACATCCGGTTATGACCGATGAACGTATAGCAGCATTACAAAACTTTAAAACAAAAAATTTTAGCGACTGCCCGGCACAAACCCCGGAACAATTAAATGAATTCAAACCCAAGTATCCTGATGAAGGGTTGTATAAACGGTAAAAAAGACGGTGCAGATTCGTCTTGACGCGGATATATTGGAATGGCTGAAACATACTGGTTACGAATATCAAACCCGGGCAAACGATATTCTCAGACTAGCCATGCTACTACAGCTACAGGCACGGTACGTTTTACATCTTTCCCTCAAGCAATTTTCCGGTTTCTCTCATTACCGGTTATGTATGTCCTCATAGAGGGCTTGAACCTTTTCAATAGATAACCCGGAAGTCCGGGCAGTCTGCTCAACGGTCCAGCCCAAGGCTAAAAGGTTCCGGGCTATTTCTGACCGGGCCTTTTCTTCACCCCTGGCCTCGCCTCTGGCCTCACCCTCCAATTCGTACTTTGCCGCCCAACCGGATTCCTCAAGAACATGCTCTATGCTAAGGGTACTTTCACTCATGTTTAACACCTCCCGAATCATGGCCGAGTTAGCTCTTAA
>JAITEL010000128.1 GCA_031282065.1 Treponema sp. | reverse complement strand
TTAAGAGCTAACTCGGCCATGATTCGGGAGGTGTTAAACATGAGTGAAAGTACCCTTAGCATAGAGCATGTTCTTGAGGAATCCGGTTGGGCGGCAAAGTACGAATTGGAGGGTGAGGCTAGAGGCGAGGCCAGGGGTGAAGAAAAGGCCCAGTCAAGAATAGCCCGGAACCTTTTAGCCTTGGGCTGGACCGTTGAACAGACTGCCCGGACTTCCGGGTTATCTATTGAAAAGGTTCAAGCCCTCTATGAGGACATACATAACCGGTAAGGAGAGAAACCGGAAAATTGCTTGAGGGAAAGATGTAAAACGTACCGTGCCTGCAACATGATGTATCTGAGAATGGCTTTTGCCCTGGTTTGATATTCGGGACCAGCATGGTTCAATCATTCCAGGTACATTTGCATCAAGACGAATCTGCCCAGTCTTTTTTACCGGTCTATACAGCCCCTCATCTGGGTATGGGGGTTTGAATTCCTTTAACTGTTCTGTGGTCTGTATCGGGCAGTCGCTAAAATCTCTGTAATGACATTATACGTTCATCGGTCATAAGTGGATGTTTGCCTGCGGTAATTTGTATCATACTCTTCCTTAATATAGTAGAACATCAAGTATGAGTTTATCGACAAAATAGCGGACCAGATGTTTTATTCAGAATAAAACGATAATCTTTAAGGAGAAAAATATTACGACTACATTACCCCCCCCCCCCCCCCCCCTGTCGACAAAAATAGTATCTGGAACGCTTCCTTTTCTGACAAGGAGGCGTTATGAATAAAGGCCGGCAGGGTGATATAACCCTTGCCATTATTATCCCATGTTACAACGAAGAAGCCGTTTTACCAGAAACAGCCAAAAGATTACAAAATAAAATAAACGCTCTTATTGCCAAGAGTCTCATTTCAGATAAATCGAAAATTGTATTTGTTGATGACGGTTCACAGGATGCGTCTTGGAAATTAATAACAAACTACCATACGGAAAATCCCCATCTGTTTTCCGGCATAAAACTGTCAAAAAACCGTGGACATCAAAACGCGCTTCTCTGCGGGCTTCTGACGATGAAAGACTTTTGCGACGCCGCTGTTTCCATAGACGCCGATTTGCAGGACGATATAGAAATTATTGATAAAATGATTTCTCAGTATAAAAGCGGCAGTGAAATTGTCTATGGAGTACGGTCTGAGCGGAAAAAAGATACTGTTTTTAAACGGATAAGTGCTCAATGTTTTTATTCATTTATGAAAATGCTTGGCGTGGATATTATTTATAATCATGCGGATTACCGGCTAATGGGTAAAAATTCTCTTAACGCACTTTCCCAATATCGGGAGGTTAATCTTTTTTTGCGCGGCATTATTCCCATGCTTGGATATAAAACGAGTTTTGTTTATTACGCACGGGCTGAACGCTTTGCGGGAGAAAGCAAATACCCACTGAGGAAAATGCTAAAATTCGCGTTTGAAGGAATAACATCATTTTCGATAAAACCAATACGGTGTATTACCACCTTGGGAATAATTATATTTACCGTCAGTTTAGTGATGATAGCCTATTCGCTTATCCAGTATTTTGGCGGAAGAACCGTATTGGGATGGTCAAGCATGATTTGTTCCCTATGGGGCATAGGCGGTTTAATTCTGCTTGGTCTGGGCATTACCGGCGAGTACATCGGAAAAATATATCTCGAAACCAAAAAGCGTCCGCGTTTTACGATAGAAGAAATGTTATGTGAGGCAGCCGATGCCGGTCATTGATAAAACATTTTTTAAGTTCATTATGGTGGGTATTGCAAATACCATCATAGGTTCAGGACTTATGTTTGTTTTATACAATTTTTTTAACGCAAACTACTGGACAGCTTCCGCCGCAAACTATATTGTGGGAAGCATTTTAAGTTTTTTCCTCAACAAGTATTTTACCTTTGCGGTAAAAGAGTGGACGATATTCATGGTTATTGGCTTTATCATGAATATTGCGGTTTCCTATTTTGCCGCCTATGGACTGGCAAAACCGGCGATGGACTATCTTTTAAGGTATAATCCGCCCAAAATCCGGGATAATGCGGCATTGTTTACCGGGATGTGTCTGTTTACCCTTTTAAATTATGCGGGACAGCGTTTGATTGTTTTCAAGGTTAAAACAGGCAGATAACATCATGAATGCTTCTACAGGGGACATAAATAAAGGAGAAAAGCAAAATGTTTCAATTTATGAAAGGGTATGTATGGCTGCCTGAAAACCTTAAAAAATACCGCGGCGCATTGGCAGTGTTTTCGGTGTTGTGGATAATGGTATGTACGCTGCTATTAATCCCGCAAATGAGCGGGGGAATTCTCTTTTTTATTGAACAATGGATACTTAACCGCCCGCTTGGAAATCCGTTACATTGGCAACAGACGCTTCGAGTATATGGATTGAGCGGGATAATTACTCCATTGTTGTTTTTTTTCTGTGCCGCCCTCTTCATACGCAATAAGTATCTCTTCAAAAATGAAAAAAATATAAAGGGCCTTTGCTATGGCTCTATACTGCTTGTAACGGCAAGCATGATATGGCTTATCATGTATCGTACCGCATGGATACTGAGTGATGATCACATGTTTTTAGGTACAACGGCTGTTAATAAATATCTCCCTTTCGATATTTATGCCGGCGGCAGGTTTTTCCCCTTGGGACACTTTCATTATAATATCCTGTTGCCTATTTCTCATCTGCTGGGATGGAGGGAAATACCGGCAAGCGCCCATTTTGCTTTAAACACGGTAATATATGCGGTATCGGTTCTGTTTCTGTACCTTTTATTCCGGGATATAGAACCGGCAAAAAACAGAAAACAACCCTATATTGATGCGTTTTTTTTATGTCTTTTCCCGTTTTTTTCGGTTGCCTGTGTTATGGTATTTATGCAGTGTATTTTCCCGGAAACTATATTAACGGTGCTATTGGCCGGATTCATGCTTTGTTATTATCAGGCGCTCAAGACAAACAAGGGCGTATATTATAGTATCGCTCTGCTTTTCGCCCTTTACAGCACTTATTGCAAAGAACCGGTTTTCGGCATATTCGTTATTATTGCCTTGACCAATTTTATATTTGGAAATAAACAGCAGGCGGCAGGAAGCCGGTTTTTTCATATAGCATTGGCGGTGAACGCGGTATTGTTTGTAATTTTGTACTACTTGTTATCATATTCAAAGGCTGAAGGTTTTTATAACGAAGGAAGAGTTGAGCAAAATATCATCAAATCTTTTGTGATAATTGTCATACAAAACAAACTGTTCCTTCTTATGATTCCGCTCTGTATCATCCGTTTGTTTTTTGTGCTGGTAAAAAAAGACCGGTCCCGTCTCTATTACGACAGCCTTCTGTTCGCGGGCGTCGGTTATATCGCCGCTTACGTCATTTTACGATTGAATGCTTCGTATTATTTCTTTCCCGCGTTTATCTTATCCCTGCCGAGTTTTGTGTATTGGGGTAAATATCTTTATCTGAATAACAATAAAATCTACCTTGTCATGTTTTTATTGCCGATACTCATGATTAGCGGGTTGAATTTTGGCGAGGCAATACTGTCCGCAAAAGATATTATCTCTCAAAGAAAAGACACTATGCCTTTCATCAATGCTCTACTCATGAATCATGAAAACGGTAAAAGGATTTTGTGGTACGAACTTGACAGTCGAAATGAAGAAAATACGTTCTACATAACCGCGAGAAATTGGCAGAAGCATGTTATAAATGCCTTCATGTCCTATGCTGAAAAAACAGATCAGGATTACTTGATTGTATCAGAGGATATAGAACAGTTAGACAAAAACGATATACTTCTTTATCCCAAGGCAAACAAGCATTATCAGCCTATTTCAGAGGATGTGCTTATGATACTAAGAGATAGAGGCTTTGAGCTGGATACGGATTTTTTTAATATCTATATGTATAAATATACTGGAGAATAAAAGAAAATCTAGTGATGATACAAACTGGTACGTTCAGAATTGCAGAAAATGCTATTCATGTCTATGTAACCTGAATCTACAGTGATTTAACAATGTCCATACTCGTTTCCACTCCCTTCCAACAAGAGATCATCTCCTACCTCATAGAGGAGAACGAGGACTAGGACGAAGCAAACCCCCTCATGTCATACCTGTACGCCTTACGGCGGCCTTTTGCCGGATATGCGGTTTACCACCTTGTGCCGGGATACCGGAACAGCGCTATGGGTATGATGGGTTTAGCCCGGAGGAAATAGAAACCCTGGGATTTATCCGTTCTGTACACCTGATTCCCGGCTTCACCTTATACACCTATTGGGAAGGACGGAAACAAGCAGTCCTATGCTCAGGCTAACGAGAACCCAACAAGAGATCATCACCGCTATCATCGCAGAAAACGAGAGGGCCCGGTCCTTTGGCGAGCTTACTGCCTACCTGGAAGCATTCATGGGTGATTTTTCACCTACCCTGCCCTTCACCGTTTATTTCCGTTCAGAAACCCGGCCCATTATGTATGGGTACGCCCCTGAGTCTGGGGAAAACCGGAGTACCCGGGAGGCCTTTCATTAGGCATGTAATCAAAAGAAAGTTCAGATTCTGGAAATCACCGGCTTCTTTGAATACCTTACCGAACATCAGTACATCCGCCGGTTCTACCGGGGATTATGGGGCCGCCCTGAACTACCCAAAGGCTATGCTCACGTATGGCGCAAGTACAGTGATTTTTATAATGACGTCATCTCAGGGCTGTCCTTTGTTTGCTTGGCTGATTTCACCCCGAAACTCAAACTGTATAAGCTCTGGCAAAGCATAAGCAAGCCCGCATTTGTCTTAATTAAGACCCTGCTTTAAGGCCGTTCTGGCTTTCTCACCTCCTCTTCCTATCCCCTCCTGTTCACCCTTCAATCCATTACCTTACTTCTCCTCAGCTCTCTTTTGCCGTCCTCCCCATATCCATCTCCCTATGCACCGATCCCATCTCAGGTTCTATACCTGTCATTTTGGCCCGAATCGAATAACCAGACATAAACTGCGGCTCAGACATAGGTCGTGTGTATCCTTATACCTAGACGAGCAGCACACACAGAGATCTTGACAAAATGCGTGAGGGCCGGGATCATTACGTGTCTATGCTTAGTTTCGTCCACACGGCAGATTTACATCTTGGCAAGGTCTTTCACGAACATTCCCTCATTGAGGATCAGCGGTATATGCTTGATGGGCTCAGGGAAGTGCTGGAGGATGCTTCTCATAAGGCCCTGCTTATTGCCGGGGATGTATACGACCGTTCCATCCCTTCCCCCGATGCGGTTAGACTGTTCAGCTCGTTTCTCGGAAGCCTCAAAGCCCGGCGGCAGGATTTGGAGATCCTCATCCTCTCAGGGAACCATGATTCTTCCTCCCGGCTTGGCTTTGGGAAGGAGCTCTTTGCGGAACTGGGCATACATCTGGTAACGGATCCTGAAGATGCGACGACTCCGATCATCATACCGGGCAGCGCCGGAGAGCAGGGGGCCTTTTTCCTGCTTCCTTTCCTTAACCCAGGAACCTTGAAAGCAGAGCTCAGCGCCCCTATGCCCCAAGAACCAGTCGAGCAGAAAGCCTCTTCAATTGAGGTGAAAGCAGGGGAAGCAGTGCCCTTACGATCCCAAGGGAAGCTGGCCCAGGAAGCTGCCGCACGGCTGGAAGCTGCTCGACTCAAGATGTGTAAAGCAGGCATAGACCTTACGGTTTTAGGAGCCCATTTGTTTGCCCTGGGCAGCCTTGAAGCCGGGTCTGAGCGGGTCTTCTGGGGAACTGCGGAACAGGTAGACATCAATTGGTTTTCCGGCTTTGATTACGTTGCCCTGGGGCATCTCCATCGCTTTCAAAAAGCCGGGGCCCGGGCTTGGTATTCCGGTAGCCCCCTGGCCCATGCCTTTGAGGAAGCCTCCCACTCCAAGGTCTTTCTCTCAGTAAGCCTTGAACCGGGCAAGGAGCCTCGGATAAACCCTCTGCCCGTGCAGCCTTTACGGAAACTGAGCATCCTCACCGGGTCTTTCACTTCTTTTTTCCAGGAGACCGGATTTTCCTCAGGTTCTCCCTATGCTCAGGCGGCCCAGGACTACCTGGAGATTGTGCTTACCGATTCTTCCTTGGTGGAAAATCCCTTGGCCTTGCTTCGGGAGCGTTTCCCCTGGATCCTGTCGGTTAAACAGGAGGCGGCTTTGGCGCATCAGATGGTTCTGGTACACGGCCAAAGTCCTGCTGTCTGGGAGGGTGCTGCGCTTAGGCGAACCTTGATAGATGCCGGTGACTTTAAGGATTTTCTTATGGATATATATGGTGAGGCTGATGCGGATAAACTCGCCCTCTTTCAGGAATTGCTCCAAGCCATCGAAGTTGAGGAACAGCAAGCATGAAACCAGAACTGCTGAGGCTCGAAAATTTCGGCCCCTTTGTGGGGAAGGTTTGTATTGATTTTAATGCCTTAGATGATATCTTCCTTATTACCGGGAAGACTGGGTCTGGAAAAACCAGCATCTTTGATGCCCTCTGTTTTGCCCTTTACGGCAAGGTCCCCGGCGGCCGCGGGGGACATCTGACGCGGCTCCGAAGCGATTATGTAGGGGAAGACCAGGAGTGTTCGGTTTCCCTATGTTTCAGAGTCGGGGAACGACACTACCGGATTGACCGGACCCCGCGGCAGGAAAAAACGAAAAAACGAGGAACCGGAACCACCATTGCTGAGACTGCGGTGCTCTACGAACTGGTTCAGGGAAAGCCGGTCAATCCCAGTGCACGGAAATCAGAAGCAGACCACAAGATCCGGGAACTTATCGGCTTACAGGCCGAGGAGTTCTTCAAGATCGTCCTCTTACCCCAAGGGGCCTTTGCGGAGTTTCTCAAGCAGAATACCAATGAACGACGGGAAGTCCTGGGAAAACTCTTTCCTATTGAGAAGGCTATCCGCATCAAGGACCTGGCCCAGGAAAAGGCCAAGGAAGCGGGGGCTGAGGCCCGAGAAGCGGAACGGATCTTGGGGGATATAGCAAAACGGGTTTCTTTGGATACCCTGGAAGAGACCCATGCCAAGGCAAAAGAGGCCTGGGAAAAAGCCAAAGCCCATGTTGCAGCTATAGCGGCGCAATCGGTGTTCCTTACTCATATCGTAGAACTGAGCCAACGGGAACAAGACCTGGCGGGGAGGCTTGCGTCCCTCAAGGCCGAAGCAAGCCGGCATGAAGCAGAGACGGGGGCCATACAAGGCCAGGAGGCCCGCTTGTTTCGTTTCCGAAAAGCCCAGCCCTTGAAGGAGTATGTGGTTCTTGAGGAGGAAAAGCGCAGAGAAGCGGAACAAGCTGAACGGGAACGGGAAAGGGCGCAAGTCTATACTGCCAAGGCCCAAACGGCAGCTCAGGAAGCGGAAGCCCAGGGGGAAGCAATCCCGGCCCTGGAACAAGCAGTCCGGGAATTCCAGGAAAAGCGGCCGCTGCTCTTAGAGCTCAACCGGGAAGCAGCAGTGCTCCACCGGAATATCCAGGAAGCAGCTTTGTGTAAGTCCCAGTGCCTGGAATTGCGTAAGAAAAAGGAGACCCTTACAAAAAATCGTACCCTTAAGCAGCAGGAACTCCAGAAACTGCAAGCCCTCTCCGAAGGTGTGGAAATCCTGGATGCCCAATGGGAAGCCTTGCGGGATAGTAAGGATACCCTCCTTCACTTACAAACCTTGGCTGTGGAAGCAGAGACCCTCAAACCTGAGGAAGATGCCTTGCAAAGCCATATCAAGGCCGGAGAAGTACGGCGCCAGGAATTGAGTCAGAGGATTCCTGTTTTGAGGGCCGCTTTACAGGAACTGCAACAAGAAAAGGAGGCAGGAGAACGGGCAGATAGGGCGGCCCATCTTGCGGCCAAACTTATGCCTGGGGAACCTTGTCCTGTATGCGGTTCCGAGACTCACCCTTGTCTTGCAGTAGGGATAAGTGAGGTTTTTGATGTGGACCAACGGATCGAGTCTCTGGCCCAGACCCTGAAAGAGGCTGAACGGGATGCAGCGGTCCAAGAGACTGTCCTGGAAGCCCAGGATCAGCAACTTCGCAAGGTACGGCATAGACTCGAAGAACTCCAGAGGGCTGCTGCCCAGGTCAAAGATGCTTCCCCTGGTACAGAGGATCTCGCACTGGCGGCGTGCTTCCCTCAGAGAAATGCCCTGCCCCATGCCCAGGAGCTATCTCGGCTCCTTACCATCAGGCTTGCCTTGCTCCAGGAACTCAACCTCAAGCGGAAGGAGGCTCGAAAAGCAGGGGCCTTGGTCTCTGGTTTGTATGAAACGCTGCACGAACTGGAAGGGGCTTTAGGGAAAACCGAACAGGACTATGCGGTCATGGCAGAGAAACACCGGGGTCTTGCATCGGTTATTGAGGATATGCAGCAGAAGCAGCGCCGGATTCTAGGAGAACAGGGTTTTGAGGGGCAGGGGGAATCTGGGGTGAGGGAAGCTCTGCGTGTTTTGGACCAGGCTATCCAGGAACGGGAGCAGCGGATTACGGCATACCGGGAAGAGCGGGAACAGGCTGGTCGGGAACTGGCCGGTGCAGGAGCTCGGGAAAGGGCCGCCCGGATAAGTCGCGATGAAGGGGTTCAAAAGTATAAGGAAGCCGCAGCCGTTCTTGAAGAGGCCCTGGCATTATCGCCCTTTGCCACTAAGGAGGCCGTGAAAGAGGCGATTCTCAGTCCTGACAGGGCACAGGCTATGGAAACCGCCATTACCCGGTGGAGGGAAGCAGGGAGTCGGATTAAAGCACTTATGACTGAACTGGAAACCGGTCTTGAGCAGATCCGGTCCGAAGTAGCGGCTTTGGGCAGCGTTGGAGAAGGGGATCCTGGTACCCTACGGCTTAAGCTTAAGGCTCTGGCCCAAGCACAGGAACAAGCTGAACTACAGCGGGATCAGGCTCAGGGAGAACTGCTTACCCTGGAGCGGGATGCTGCCTTGCTTAAGGAGGCCACTGAACGCTACGAAAGCCTGGCGAAGAAGAGCAGCCGCCTCAATGCCGTGGCTTATGATCTGGCAGGGAAAAATCCCAAAAAGCGTTCCTTTGATGCCTGGTTACTGGGTTTGTACCTGGCGGAAGTAGCTGCCTTTGCCACTAAGCGGCTTGAACGGATGAGCGAGTCCCGGTATTCCCTGATCCTGGATATGCAGCGGGGAGCCGGTCGAAGCCTGACCGGGCTTGACCTCGCGGTATTCGACGGCTATACCGGCAAGACCCGGCCCTGCGCCACCCTTTCCGGGGGTGAAAGTTTCATGGCCTCCATAAGCCTTGCCCTAGGACTTGCGGATTCTATCCAGGCCCGATCCGGCGGGGTACGTTTGGATGCGGTCTTTATTGATGAAGGCTTTGGGAGTCTTGACGAGGGGAGTCTGGACAAGGCCCTTGCCATTCTGGACGAACTGCGGGACCACCGTATGGTGGGTCTCATCTCCCATGTGGGAGAGCTTCGTTCCCGAATCCCCTGCCGCATAGAGGTAATCAAATCTATGGCTGGTTCTTCTTTATACACCACCCAGGGCGGGTAGTGGGTACTGTTTAAAAAATTTGGAAGACCTGTTGGGACTGCCGGAAGAGCCCGTTTTTCCAAAAACGACTTTTCCGACAGTCTCGTTATACGCCGTTGGTAAGTGCTGATTTACACTCCCTTTTTTGATTGAATATAAATAATAATACAATATGATATACTCAGGATATGCAATGAACCCGGCAACAACGGGAAAAGATGCTCCCTCTTTTCCCAAAGCAGCGGGGAAATGGAAAGGTCGATACGGGCCGTTTTTTTAACGCTCTCCGCGAGAACGGCGGGCCCTCCCCGATCCCTTCGGTCCCTGCGGAGCCCCAGTAAACCCGGTATAAGCGGCTATAGCCGGCGCTAAATCATTCTTAGTTAAGTAAAAAAGTTTCTGAGCCGGATGAAAAACCTTCTTTATCCGGGGCTTTAAACCCACCGGCAAGGAGTTCCGGTTTCGGAAGCCCGGTAGCGGAAGCGATAATAACGTCGGTGCTTCCCATTGTCAACAAGTTAGTGGACTGGGATGGTCTCCCCCGCAAGTCCCGCCCAAATCAACAGTTCGACTTGTGGTTATGGGGGGAATGGGGTTTCTTCCCATATTCTTTTCTCGGTACTTCGCGGCTTGGCCGTACCGGGACTATCCGCCATCGTATCTCCGATACCAGTTCCCGATATAAGTATTTCCGGGTAAGGCT
>JAITEL010000045.1 GCA_031282065.1 Treponema sp. | reverse complement strand
GACCCCCGGCCTTCGGGGAAGAAACGGAAGATGACCGGCCCTAAAAAACGATACACCGCTGCCATGAACCCGGACTATATGTATACCGTCCTCTTTGGAAACTAAATGCAGGAGCCCTGCATGTCCAACTCACCCTGAGGCCGCCCGTGTCCGGGAAACGAGGCCATCCCGCTGCCCGAAGCTGCTCCAGAATTATTCCTAGGGGAACTGGACAACGGCACTTGTATATACCGGAAAGCCCTGCCTATCCGTATAGCCCCCTATCTCCGCGCTGATGCCCTTTCCCGTTTCCGCCAAGGCGGGGCTATGGGAGTCATTGCCCAGAAGAGCCTAAAAAGAGTATCATACCTGAAAAAGGAGCGTCTTGGTGGAAACATCCCTATCTTCCCTCATAGAGTCGGTACAGACCACACTGGAACATTCCCTTGAATCGGTTACATCGGTAAATATGGATTTGAAGGTACTGTCTATTAACGCGAAAATACAAGCGGCCCGGGCCGGAAATGCGGGCGCCGGGTTTGGGGTGGTGGCTGACGAGATTGGAACCCTTGCCTCTCGGACCGAAAAAGTCATAAGCAAGCTTCACAGCGATGTAGTGACCGCGATACACAGCCTTATCGCCCTGGAAAACGGCACCCGTGGGCCGCGGCTTATGCAAATGGCCGCTCATACTATAGACCTGGTTGACCGCAACCTGTATGAACGTTCCTGCGACGTCCGCTGGTGGGCCACAGACAGCGCCATAGTCGCAGCTGCGGGGCAGGCTTCCAAGGAACAGCTTGACTATGCTTCCCACCGCATGAAGGTGATTTTGGAGGCCTATACCGTTTACTTTGACCTTATTTTGTGCGATACCCGGGGGATCGTCCTTTGTAACGGAAGACCGGACCGCTACCGCTGCGCGGGTCTTGATATGAGGCAGGCGGCATGGTTTAACCAGGCGCTGAGAAGCCGCAGCGGTTCGGAATACGGGTTTGAAGGGCCCCTGAGTACAGCCCTCGCGGGCGGAAAGAACACGCTGGTTTACTCCTGCGGCGTCCGGGAGCATGGGCAGGCGGAGGGGAAACTCTTGGGCGTATTCGGCGTGGTCTTTAACTGGGACGCTTTGGGCCGGGAGGTTCTGCTTCAGGCGCAGGCCGTCCTTTCCGGGGAAACTGACAAGATCGTTAAAGGCTATATCTGCAGTCAGGACGGCGTGATCCTCGCATCTACGGAAGACCACTCTCCCGGCAGCACCATCATGCTGGAGGATCTGCCCGGTCTTATCCAATCCAAGTTCAGAATGCAAAAGGCCGCTCAGGGACTATCGGTATTAGCCGGCGCCGGATTGTCCCGGGGCTTTGAGACGTACAAGACCGGCTGGGTATCCGTCATCATGGAAAGCCATGCGCGCTAGCAGCGGCATGTCCGCGAAGGCCTTGGGTATCCTGTCTTAAGGTTCTTGTATATGACCGGCTAGAGCTGCTGTGCCAGACAGGGTAAGGTACAAAGGAGGGAAAGGAAAATGGAGAGAAATGAGCGGCTATACCCCATAAGCCCGGAGCAGTTCAGGGAGCTGGTATTGCCCATTATAGAAGCCAGCTATAGGGGGAAAGGCCGGCCGCCGAAAGTTTCCCATTATCACGCGTTTTGCGGGATGCTCTATGTGCTGAGAACCGGCTGCTCCTGGCGGGATTTGCCTCAGGAGTACGGCTACTGGCATGTGGTCTATGACCGGTTTAACCACGGCAGAGAACGCGGGATATGGGCGAGAATCCTTTTGGAACTCCAAAACAAGGCGGGAATATGTTTCAGGGAAGTGCGCATAGACCGCATCACGATGAAAGTCCAGCGGCAGGGGGGAGGACAAAAAGGGGGAGCCGCCCAAAGGAATACCCCGCGGAGGGATGAGCAGGAAGTTTCATCAGGAGCTAAGCCCAGGCGGAGAAGGCCCTTGGCGTAAGGAGGGGGCCGTAAACGCATTTCCTGATTCGTCAATAAGGTGTATGCCTGCCGAACTGTCCGTTCCTGTTATCTTTATGGTCTTGCCGCTTATCTGGACTCCATGTCCTGGCGAGAACTTAGGGTTTATAGCGGCGCTCGTCTTGTCTTCTCCACGACCCATGAGAGGCCCGTATTCAATCGGGGCAAAAGCAGCTACCGATGAAGCGAAAGTAGTTACCGACGGGACAGAAGTAATTACCGATAGGGCGAAAGTAGTTACCGTTGAGGCGAAAGTAGTTACTGATGGGGCAAAAGCAGCTACCGATGGGACAGAAGTAGTTACCGGTGAGGCGGAAGTAGCTACCCCTGAGGCAGTGCGGCATCCGGGAACTGCTCCTCAGCCTGTGCTCCCTCCTTCTATAACCAGGCTCTTCCTGTGGTCATCCGGCAACGCCGACGGCTACCCTCAATAACCTTATCTCGTATCCGCCGAATCCCTGGCTAAAGACCCCTCCCGTGCTTTTTATCACAATGGTAAAAAAAACGCTTGACTATAGATAAAACCATAGTACAGTCAATTCAGCGTGTACGAAGGAAGAGGGTGCAAGTCCCTCGCTAGTCCGTAACTGTGATTGGAGCCTCGCCGAAAGACGAAGCTGTGCTGCCCTTGAATGTCACTGGCGTAAGCTGGGAAGGCCGGCAGCCCGAAGCGGGAGTGTTCCCCGCCTGAAGCCATAAGCCAGGATATTTTGGTACACCGAACGCCGGGGCGTTTCCATAGTCTTTTAGGTTTCGATGACAGACCGGAGGATTTCTGAATGACAAGCAATCACG
>JAITEL010000064.1 GCA_031282065.1 Treponema sp. | reverse complement strand
TCTTCCCGGTTCCAGCATCTGAAAATAAACTCTTTCTTTTCGTCCATTTTATCGGTCTCCTTCCAGCCCATTGCCAAATCCTCCTCTGTTTAGATTTAGCTCTGATTTTACCTGAAAGTGTTACCGATGTGTCCATACAAAAGTGTTACCGATGTGTCCGGTCATACCCATTCCAAATTTCGCATAACGTTCCGGCTGTTTACGACGTTTTGGCGGCCCGAATAAGCAAATGCGTAGCATTTGCAGGGCCGACAAAATCTGCCGGAGCAACGGCGTGGGAATGGAGCGCAACGGAATGACCTAGCCGTTGCGGAGCCCGGAGGCCGAAGGCCCGGAGCGCTAACAGACCTGTTATGCGCAACACCCACTTTTTACATACATTTTTCTATAAACATTTTATGCTCTTTATTGTCCTACATATATAAATCTTAATTTGTCCAGGGTTCCGTCCTCATACAGTTTGATCAGCTCCGTCGATAATCTGTCGGCGAAATCTATGTCATGGGTGGCAAAAGCGTAACGTTCCCGATGAAATAGCCCGTCTAATAACCGGATATTTCTGTTGGGAAACATATTATCGGCATACTCCAACACCGGCGCATCATACACAAAGGCATCAATTTCCTGCTTTCCCACCGCATTCCAACCGCCTGGCACCGTGTCAATATGAACAAGATTGTAACCACCGGCATCCAAAATCATCTCGCCAATACTGCCTTTTACCACGCCTATACGGGAATTACCCAAATCATGTAACGATTCAATTGCCGTTTGGGACAGCACCGAGGCGGTCATAATCGTTGTGATGGTCGAAGTGATATATGCGATAAATCCGACGCCGACAAGTCCCCATAAAGCGATTATTATATTCCAAATCCACCTTATTTTTAACGCGGAAACATTTATCGGTAGCTTACCCGATTTTAATGCGGAAATTAAATCTTTGAAGGTAATCGAAAATCCTTCCAATATGTGCTTTGGAAATTCCGGTTCGATTTTTTTGCGGACAAACATCAAGGGTATCGACAGGCCGCTCATTACGGCAAGAAACAGCAGGGCAAAGAAAATATACCGCCCCCATGTTATGCTGTGCGACTTTTGTACGTTTGTGTTTACCGCAATACGCAGACCGCCCTCATACCAAGGGAAGGTAAACTTTATCCGTTGTGCCCGTTCATAATTGACGGTTAAATTGGTCAAAATAACGTCTATTTTTTCATCTTCCAAATCCTGAATCAACTGATTCAAATTGGTATATCTGTAGTATTCGGTCTGTAGATTCATTCTATTCTGTAACACCATCCAAAGGTCAATAGCCATACCATGGAAAGGAATACCCTTTCCGTCTACTTCTTCCACAAACGCCCAGGGCAGTTCTGCGGGATTTTCGGTAACAAAGGGCATCCCCAAAAACACGCCCGCTTTGACCTTGGTTTGGGCGTACAACCATTGGGGAATACACATTAAAATCAATATAACTCCAACACAAGTCAACCAATGATATATAGACTTATTATATTTCATCGATACCTCTCCTTTCTAATCACTTTTGGGTTCAATTCCCCGCTCTTTAGGGCGTAACACTGGGGGTGCGGGGGATTTGTTCCCACGCAAACACATCAATTTCAAAGGGAAATCCTTAATACCAAGCCGTTCACGGCGGGGATTCTTTATTACATTTTATCAATGCCATGTATTATTTGTCAATATGTTCAACAAATTTTAGGCGGTATGGTGCCTAACGTTCCGGCTGTATATGAGGTTTTGCAAGCCCCATAAAGCAAAGCGTAGGTTTGCGGGCGGGCTGGAATGTGCCGGAGTGAGCCGTGGGAAGCAAAACCGGCCTAGGCGAACGCAGGCTAGCCGCCTACTGGCGGCGTTACGCAAACAGGCATGTTATGCGAAGTACCACCCCTTTTTATACCATTTTCATATATAATCTTTTATAGTAACTTCCACAACAAACGGTTATTTTGTATTTCTATACTAATAATATTATTGTCAACCATATAGCTTAAATATGATTTAATGGTACTTCCAACAAGTGCATATTGGGTGACATCCATTGTTAGATTATATTTTTCAAATATCTTTTTTAAGATTTCCTCAAATATAAAAGGTTTTTCACAAATATTTTTAATAGTTTTTATTATTTCAAATACTTTTAACCTGTTAATTTCAGCCAACGGTTTCATAGTATCGGCTACTTCTGCATGTGCCGGTATAAATATTTTTCCATGGAACGTTTCAATAATATCCAGTGTTTTTAAATATTCTGAAACATTGTATATAAACGATATATGGTATTTCGAAAGGATACTCTCACTGGAAACACAATCGGCCATAAAATATACATCGTCCGGGGTTTTAATGCCAATCATATCGAAAAAATGTCCCTTGAGCGGAAATATTTCCATGCCTTGTGGAAGCATTAGTTTCATAATATCTTCAGGAAAACTTTGTTCTGCGAGCAGAAATTTATGGCGAAGATATTTGTTCGGAAAACCGCCAAACAAAAAAGACGGTTCAAGAATGGGAAATTCACAAAATGCTTTTTCAAGTCCTTTTGAATAAATTTTACATCCTGTCCTGTCAGCAAGGAATTTATTGCCTCCAATATGGTCGGCGTTTGAATGGGTATTAATAATTGTTTCCAATATCCAGTTATTTGCATTGATTATTTTTAATATTTTTCTGCCGGCATCTTTATCGTTCCCACTGTCAATTAATATTATTTTATCATTAGGCAAACGGTATATGCCCATTTTCGCCGGACAATCTATATAAAATGTATTTTCAGCGACCTGGATTAATTCAAACATTCAATTTTCTCCTTCAACTTGAGTATATTTTAATTTTTGACAATATGCTTTATCTTATTTAGGGAAAAATTGGGGTGGTATTTCGCATAAAACGTTCCGGCTGTATGCGGCGTTTTGCCGGCCCGGATAAGGGCTCAGCGAATGTTTCATAGTATCCTGTTCCACCCACTCATCCGGTCATTACCATAAAGACAATCACTGTAAGCCATATAAGCTGATGAATCATACCCATGATCTTTCCGCTCCCTCCTATAAAAATCTATACCCACTTGGGCAAGAATAACTTGTTCTTAACTAAAAGTGATTTATTCTTAGTCCCGAACGGTCTATTCGGTCTTTCGGACACGCTCATGCGCCTCAAGATGAAGGATTTAAAACAGCTTCTTCACGGGTTATGCCCCTTCAAGACCCTCATAAGGGCATATTTGTTCTCTTCAGGACTGAGGCAGGGACGCCCCAGATCCTTACGGGCCCCTTTGTGGACCCGTACTTCAATAAACGTAGGCCCCTCCAGTTTTGCCGCTGCCAGGGCAGCCAAGGCAGCTCTGGTGCTTACCGAATATACCCCTGGGTACCCGCAGGCCTTGGCTATAGCAGGCAGATCAATCTGCAAAGCCACCGTGGGCTGTCCCCCCACCGAATCATGAGCTCCGTTGTTAAGGAGGATATGCCGAAAATTGCGAACTTTCCGGGTCCCGATAATCCCCATGGCCCCCAAGTGCATGAGGGCCGCACCGTCTCCGTCGAGACAGGTAACCAGACGATCCGGCTTGTGCAGGGCCACTGCCAAGGCTATCTGAGAAGCGTGTCCCATAGACCCTACCGTAAGAAAATCCCGTTCATGGCCCATTTGGAAGCGATCCCGTACTTCGCAGAGCTCCCGAGAAGCCATACCCGTGGTGGAGAAAAACAGCTCCCCAGGATCCGAGGAACAAAGAATTTCCTCAATCGCTTCTTCCCGGCTCATCTCCCCTGGAGAAGAGAGCGTCTTGTACAAGGTATAGGGCGCAAAGGTATCTTTAGGTACCACTAAGGCATAGGGGGCCTTGGTCTGAGCAATCCGCTGATACGCCGATGTAAGCTGCCGGCTTAGCTCCCCTTCGGTATTTGCCAATATCATATAGGGGATGTTCATAGCTTCAAGCAGCGCGAGGGTAACCTCTCCCTGCTTGAGATGCTGGGGCTCGTCCTTAATCCCCGGCTCCCCGCGCCAGCCGATGAGCAGGATAAGGGGTATATGATAGACCTGGGGATCCGCCAGGGAAAGCAGGGGATTCACCGCATTGCCTATACCGGAATTCTGCATATACACCAGGGGGATCTTCCCGGTGGCCAGATGATACCCGCACGCCAGGGCTACTGCGGCCCCTTCGTTGGCAGGGATGATATGGTGGCGTTCCTCGGTATGATCGCTAAGGTAAGCGCAGAAACTTTTGAGCAGCGAATCTGGTATGCCGGTGAAAAAATCCGTGCCCTGCCGTACCAGTTCATCGTAAAAAAACGCTACTTCAATCATACAACCTCCAGATGGTTTTTAGGCAGACGCTCATTTCCCGCCGGGAATCAACTCAAGGATTGCTTGTATCGGCATACAGAGGCTATCCGCTTCAAGAGCCCGTTCATGGGTAAGGATAGTTTTGGCAACCTGCACCATAGCCGGATAGGAGGCCCGCAGCATGTGGTTAGCATAAATGATGATAGTCCCGCCCCAGGAGGCAAGCTCTTTTTCAGTAAACTGATGATAGGTGGTTGGTACCAGTACTAGGGGAATATGGGTGTATTCCCGGCGGAAAGATGCGCAGAAGGCCTTAATATCCTCCCCAGAGGTTTCCTTGCTGTGAATCATAATACCGTCCGCTCCGGCTTTTATATAGGCCCTGGCCCGTTCCAAGGCATCCTCAAGAGAAGCTCCTGCAATCAGGCTTTCCAGCCGGGCAATGATCATAAAATCCTTGGTAACCTGGGCCCGCTTTCCTGCACTGATCTTGTCGCAGAAATCAGGAATAGTACTCAACTCCTGAATCACGTCGGTTCCAAAAAGGGAATTCTTTTTTAGCCCCACCTTATCTTCTATAATCACCGCAGATATGCCGTTTCGTTCCAAAGTCCGTACGGTAAATACAAAATGCTCAGGCTTACCTCCGGTATCACCATCGAAAATAATAGGCTTAGTGGTACATTCAAGTATATCGTTTAGGCTTTGCAGTCTCGCGGTCAGGTCAACTGCCTCAATATCAGGCTTGCCTTTACTGGTAGAATCCGTAAGACTAGAGGACCACATGCCGTCAAAACTCCGCAGGTACCCTTCTTTTTCTATTTCAAGCTGTTCGATGATGAGTCCTGAAAGGGCAGAATGGGCTTCCATAATACGCACCACCGGTTTGTTGTCCATAAGCCGCTTCAACATTTTTAAGCGCACATCCGGGGTGGTACCAAGTTCAGTCATGGCAGTCTGCAATGCAGAAGTATTTACCCCCGGTGTATAGGGAATTTCCACTACTGCACCGCCCAGTTCTTGCATTAGGGCAAAGACCGCATCCCTTTCTTGTTTGAGAGGGCCCGATTTCCAATCATCTCCATGTATAATTATATCCGGTTTATATGTACGCAGATTCGGGATATAACTCCAGTCTTCCTGAGGCACTACCTGAGAAACACCTTTAATATGTTCAAGCACCTGTTTCCGCTGTTCATAGGTCAGGAAAGGCAGCCTTTTATGTGTGGCTATGGCAGCATCAGTTAGCAGTCCAACCAACAGTTCCCCGCGCCGTGCCCCTTCGTTAATGATATTGATGATACCCGGATGGATAATATCACCACGCATGCCAAGATACACCTTACTCATGCTTGCCTCCTTTGGCAAAGTCCTTGACCAATAACACCAGCATATAATCGTAATTCTAGATGGGGGGTATACAATTCTTTGCCCATTGCTGCAAGGACCTGAACCAGACGATCATTGTCCATTCGGCCCCGTATGGCAGGGGCAATACGCAAAAAATTATCGTCCGGTATACCCTTTTTTCCGCTCAGATCTTTTATAAACATAGCATACTCCGATAACATTCGCCGTGCTAACTGTGATGCGGTTATATCCGCATTGATTTTACACAAAAAATAGTTTGCTTGAGAAAAATATACGATCAATAATCCTGTTTTTTCAAGCTCCTCTTTAAAACGGCACCGTTCTTCTGTAATTTTCTTACACACAGCACATAATCGTAAAGAATTGATATTCCATACCGGGATATTCTTACGGATCTGTTTGATTACAGACCGGTTACCTGAGGCAAGGACTCCAAGCCTGATTCCAGGAATACCGTAACTTTTACTTAAAGATTTAATGACCATTAGATTGGGATACTTATTGAGTGTCTCTTGCGTTAAAACAGATGGCTCTTCTTCGGCATCACAAAAATCAATAAAAGATTCATCCAAAATAAGTATCTTGTTGTTTTGATTACAATATGCTATAAAGAGGAGAACATCATTTCTGCATATATAGTTTCCACTGGGATTATCAGGATTTATCAACACAAGGACATCACACTGGGACGAGAGCCTAATCAAATCATCTCTGGTATACCTAAAATCATCAGGGGTGAACGAAACTATGGTATTATTACAAAAACGATCCGTATATTCATTGAAAGCAGGATATACCACACCGATGGTGCCTTCAATTATACCGGAAAGGAAACATATCAGTGCCGCTGCACCGTTTCCCGTCAACATACAGTCTTTTTCGATATTAAACATTTTTGCAGACAAAAGGTTTTCCGTATTTAAACCAGATGGATATTGGAAAAGCAGCTCCTTAAAATAGGCTTTCAACTCGTGATACATCTGTGAAGTTGGAAAATAGGGATTTACTAAATAACAAAAATCTATCAGATGCGGAAAGCGCCAGCAACCGCAAAAATGTGGGTGTACTGAGCCGTGGGAGCGCAGCGACCTAGGCGAACGAAACCCCGAGCCGCCTACTGGCGGCGACGCGTAAACAGTCCTGTTATGCGCTGCCTATTTGGGGTTAATTTATTTTACGATTCTTACATGGAATTATGTTCTTGTATATATTCACACAATATATGTGCCATAACACTGGTATATCCTTTCCCTAATTCTTTATATTTATCAAGAATTTGAGATGGAAGCC
>JAITEL010000078.1 GCA_031282065.1 Treponema sp. | reverse complement strand
GACCATTTTGTTTTTCCCGCTTTGCGCTCAATGTTTTCGTATTCAAACCATTTGGCGCTGAAACCCACCCAGGGAAAAATGCCTTTGGAAAAACGCCCCCGTTCCGTCAGGGAGAGAACCGCCTCAAGATACGCGCGGTTAAACAGACGGAAGTCCCGCGCCCCGTCCACGATTTCGATGTCGGTTATTTTTTCCATGAGCGCGTAAAAGCGCCGGGCGAAAAACGACCGCACCGGCGGTTCCCCTTTACGGGTTACCCGCCGGGTTCCGGCGCAGTCCGCTTTCCCTGAACATACCGCTTCCAGCATTTGGGGAATAAGCGCGGGCGGGTCCTGGCCGTCGGCGTCCAGTGTGGCGATATACGCGCCTGCCGCCGCGTTCAGCCCCGCAAGTATAGCCGCCTCTTTCCCGAAATTCCGCGAGAAAGAAATATAATGAACGCGGTTATCCTGCGCGGCAAGATTTCGTAATACTTCCAGGGTTTTGTCTTTTGAACCGTCGTCAACAAAGATAAACTCATATCCCTGTTCCGGTGGTAAACCTGAAAGGGTCTTTACGGCATCCCCGTAAAAAGCCGGTATAGCGGCTTCTTCGTTAAAGCAAGGGACAACCAGGGAGAGATGTATGGGTGCGGTATTTTGTCCGGTCAAGAGCTACCCCCTTTAACAATGAGCAATTACGAGTGAACCGTGAACAATGGGAAGACGCCCTCCCCGGTATTCACGGTTCACGGGATAATCGCGCTGAGCACCGGGCCGAAAGAACCCTTCTTGGCGGAGGCCGTTTCGTACTTCAGGCAGAAATACACCCGGTTCCCGCTCTCCCCCTCGAAGTCGAAGCGTTCCTTCTTCCGCCGGGTAAACAGCGAATTGGGAAGATCCCGCCCGCTTGTAGGCGTCCCGGTAGGTAACACGGAACTTGTTCGTCTCCGTCGGCTGAGACACGGGCGCCGGTATCTCCGAGGAGGAAGCCCCGGGCTTGTTCAGCAGCAGCGCGGCAAAGTAGCGCTCCGTTAAGGGCGGCGAAAAAAAGTGCCGCGCCTTGATATAACGCATCTTTTCCACCAGCACCTCAAAGGCCTCCCGGCACTGCGCCGTGATGTCCGTTGCCGGTATACCCCAGACCGGCCCTTTGTCCGGCAGCACGTCGCCCCAGGTTTTTGCCATGACCAGCAGGGCCGCCCGCCTGCCGGGAAGCCAACCGACGCTGTACGCCATAGAATCCTCCTTTTGTGGTTTGTTTTGTTTCCCCTGCCGGATGTACCGGTACGGAAAGGCCGCGTTTGATAGTAAAGATGAGATAACGAATCCCCCCAATGGGGTACTTTTCTGGATAAAAGGAACGGGTTTTTCCGAATATACTACATAAGGTGCCGGGTTTTACATAAATGCTGCCATATAGGGGGGGGGGGGGGGGGGGTAAGGAAAGAAAGCGAATGAGCAACTTCAGCTTTGTACAGCCCGATGGCCCGCTCAATCAAAGCGAACAGGAACGAAGTTCCTGATACCAGGGAAGAATACATACCGCTTTGTTGTTCCCCCTTTGGGATGGGCCGCCCCATGCGTGTGTGTTGTGTGTCGAAAAGCGCGGCGGGCCGGGGATTTAGCGGGGGTTCCGCTGCCTGCCATGTGCCGACCGTAGGGTCTGTCATGGGTTCTTCCTTTTTTGGGGTTTGTATCCGTCCGGCAGGCGGATAGGTAACCCTGGAGGATATGCTAGCAGGAGGAGGCGATTGGTGTCAAGACAAATATGCGGATACTACCGGAGCGGGCACAGGGAAATACCCTTTCACCACAGACAGACACACCCGGTGCAGGGTGGCTGCACCGCCCGGCTCAAGGGCTTGTGAGCGCCCCCTGGGTATAGTATCTTTAAGAGAAGGGCTGTTTATAGGCTGGCTACCCCAAAGACAGCAGCAAAAAACATGAAAAACATACTACGATTGGTGTTCGTTTTCAGCTTAAGTTTCGCGGTTTTGTTTGTTGTCTTCCTGGTGATGCACTGGCTGCAAAGCCGCTTGGACCCGGCAATGCAATCCGAAGGAAGGCTCCTCTGGATTTCGGTTCTCCCCATTACGATCTACGGCGCTATGCTCCTGGGCCTCAGGTATACCATACGGGTGAGTATACCCATACCCCTGGCCATACTCAGCCTGGTGATCCTGGGCCTCCTATGTACCGGGGGTCTTGCCTTGGGAATAAGCCGGTTTACGATGCCGGCCTATTCCCGGGCCACCCTCTTTAGCTTAGGGAAACCGGGCCTGCTTCTTTCCATGCCTGATAAAGCGGTGGTCCTCCTGTATGATCCCCAGGATCCCTCCAGTCCCCAGGTGCTTTCCCTTCCCGGTAAGCCCCTGGTATACCTGCACACGCCCCAAGAAGGAAATTCCCCAAGGAGGCTAGCCGCACCTCTGGTTTCCTTCAGAACCGCGTCGCCCCCTTTTCTTCAAGGCATCCTCAATGACTTTGCTTCCACCGCTGCCCAACTCCAAACCCGGCTGAACCTAGGGTTTGTGCCCTTTATGATCTATATAGGCGCGCTTATAGTCTTGCTCAGTTCCGTGCGTTTTATATGCACTCTGGGGGCCTGGCCTTTGGCTAACCTCTGTGTGAGGATTCTGGTCTTCCGCGGGGTTTTGGCATTGGAAGCCTTTCTTAATACGCCCCGGATCCAGCGGGATCTCCTCTCCTTGCTCGGCTCCCGGCTCCCCCAATCCTTACTCAGCCCTGTGCTGCTGTATACCCTGGGGCTGCTCTTCATCCTCTCAGCCCTGATCTTACATCTGATACGAAAACGGAGCAGGTATGCAAGCTAAGTCATTTTGGACAAGGAAAAAAGCTTTCCTTATCTCACCGGGGCTCTTTATGCTCTATATGGTCCTCTCCGCCGCGGTGATTATGGGGGGGCAGTTCTTGTTTCCCCAAGAGCTTCCCCCTCTGCCCATTTATACCCGTGATTGGTACCTTACCCAGGGATTCCTCTCGTTTTTTCCCCTCTTTCCCGCCTTGGCCATGAGCGGCCTGATGATTCCCTACGGTTTACCCGCTAAGCCGCAGCCGGGACAGCCTTTTTTCCGGTTTCTGGAATCCTTTTGGGGGCCCATGGCTACTGCCATAGGCGCTACCGTGGTATATGGGATACTGTTCTTCCTGGTCTTTCCTCAGGCCCGGGAATTTGAGGGCTATCTGCGTTCTCAAGGGCAGCTTTTCACCTTATCCAAAGAGCGAGCCCAGATCCACGCCGGCATGGGCGCCTGGCCTGAAGTCAATCACTTTATCTCCCTTTGTGAAGGGATCTGGCCGGACAGCCCGGAAATGGAGGGACTGCGGGCGGAAGCGGCTATCCATATGGAGGAATGGGAGAGCGCTCAGGCTCAGGCCAGGCGGGAAGCCACAGCTGAGTATCGGCAGCGCTTCCAGGAAGAGCTGCCCCTGGCTGCCGATGTACCGGAACAGCGCAAGCCGGTAAACGCTCAAGAGGCCTTGGCTATGGCCGCAAAGAGCTTGCGGGAAGAGCGATACTACGATGCTCATTGGCTTGCGCTCCTGGCCGCTCGTATTGCCCCGCAGAACAGCCTTCCCTACACCCAGGGGCTGCGTATAGCAAAACAGGCCTGGGATGTGCTCGGTCGCATGGAGCCCCATGCCCAAGAGCGCTACCTCTACGGGCTGTACCACCAGAAACTGGCCGGATATGAGGCCATGCTCCAAGGAGACTGGGTCCGGGCCTACTACCTTTGCAGGGAACTGACCGAGAAAACCCCGGAGGACCCGGATCTGGTCCATTTCCTTACCCGCATCGATCAAGGGCTCAAAGAGACCGCTTTTTTTACCGATGAAATCGAATCAAGCGTAGGCCAGGCCCTCACCGGTACGATGTTCTCTCTCCCCCTCAAGGACCGCAGCGGACGGATGCTCGTGAGGATTCCCTGGCTGTACACCTTTGCAAGCGTCTCCTATGGGCTTGACCTTGAGCTTATGGCCCTGGATGGGGATGGGGCCCTCCTGTACCAGCTTACCGCGCCCTATGTCAAAGTGGTCCCCCGCCATGAGGATAGCGGCCCTCAGCTTATCCTCATGCTGCATGCCTTAGATCGTGTTGAGATGAGCAGGCAGTACCAAGCCCAGTGGACCGGTCCGGATCAATCCCATGCAGGAGACAGCAAGCTCATACTGGACCTAGGCTATGAGGATTTTCTTTTCTTGTCCAAACTCAGAGCAGGCGTGGATTCCCTTTTAATCCAGGATCTCTTTAACGCAGTACAAACAATCGGTTCCTATGGGTACATCCCCCAGGTATTTCAAGCGGAGATTGTATACCGTTTGTCTGAACCGGCCCTCTTTCTGCCCATAGCCATATTCAGCATCCTGATAGGCTGGAGATACCGTTGTCGAAGATGGTCCCTCTCCCTGCTTCCTATGCTGGGGCTCCTGCCCATGATATGCCAGGGGATCGTGCTGTTTTACCGGAGCATACTCAATACCCTGGGTATCTGGTCGGTCATCTCCTTGGGCTTTCCCCTTTCCCTGGCTCTCTTCATCTTCGGCCCCATAGCCGCCCTAGTCTTTTCCCTGATCCCCTTAGCTGTCCAGCCCAGCTCCGCAGGCCCTGCTCTGAATGCTTCCCCCCAAAGAAGATAAGCGGGAAACGAGCTGTTCATAGCCCCGTTCTATCTGATAGACATTGCGGATAATGCTTTTCCCCTGGGCGCACATGGCGGCAATAAGCATAGCCATCCCGGCCCGCACGTCGGGGCTATGCAATTCTGCACCTGAGAGGGTGGTAGGCCCTGAGACCACCGCCCTATGCGGGTCGCATAGGACGATACGGGCGCCCATAGCAATGAGCTTATCCACAAAAAACATCCGCGACTCAAACAGCTTTTCATGCACCAAGACCGTACCGTTCACCTGGGTGGCCACCACGGTGATGATACTGGTAAGATCCGGCGGAAATCCTGGCCACGGAGCATCATCGATCTTGGGGATCATGCCGCCGAGATCGCAGTTTACCGTGAGGGCCTGTTTCTTCGGAACATGCACGGTGGTGCCCTCATGTTCCCAGGTGATGCCCAGTTTACCAAAGGCTATCTTGCTGGGCCGCAGATCCCGCACCAGCGGCCCCTGGATGGTGAGTTCCCCGTGGGTAATCGCTGCCAGGCCTATGAAAGAGCCGACCTCCATGAAGTCGGCCCCAATGGTAAAGGTACAGCCGGACAGTTTCTTCACCCCCTGGATGCGCAGTATATTGGAACCGGTTCCCTCTATACGGGCGCCCATAGCGATCAGCATGTGGCACAGGTCCTGCACATGAGGCTCGCTGGCCGCATTGGTGAGGAGGGTTTCTCCCCGGGCAAGGACCGCGGCCATGAGGGCATTTTCCGTGGCCGTAACCGAGGCTTCGTCCAGGAATATGTCCGCTCCCTGCAGGGCCGCCGCGCTAAACGTAAAAGTGCGGTTACTGCTTACGGATGCGCCCAATTCGGTAAGGGCAAGAAAATGGGTATCCAGCCGGCGGCGGCCAATGACGTCGCCTCCGGGAGGGGGCAGGAGTGCCTTCCCGGTCCTGGCCAGTAAGGGGCCGGCAAACAGGATGGAAGCCCGGATTTTTCGGGCATATTCTTCGGGAATGGCGGAGCTGGTGATATTCCCAAGGCTCATACGGTATTCATGAGGGGAGATGCGCTCTACCTGTCCTCCCAGGAAGGCGTACACCCTGAGCATGACCTGGACATCTTCGATATCCGGGATGTTCTTCAGTATAACCGGCTCATCGGTTAACAGCGCGGCGGCGATACAGGGCAATGCGGCGTTTTTATTACCGCTTGCCCGTATGGTCCCCTGGATGGGATAACCGCCCTCAATAAGGTACTCATGCATAAGAAGACTGTATCTTAATGGGCCTCCCCTGACTAGCACCGGGATAGATCCCTGCCGTAGGCTTCCCCACAAATCAGGCGCATGTGCAGGGTTCGACGAGGTTCTGCCCGATGCGAATAGGGGCTTTGTGCGGTCATACAGACTGTTATGCGAAGTTGCCCGTACTTTATTTATATTTTAATTCTTTAGGTATTACATTCTTAAAATTTTTATCTAAGGTCCATATTTTTGATTGACTTCTTATT
Source organism: Treponema sp. (assembly GCA_031282065.1). Taxonomy (GTDB): domain Bacteria; phylum Spirochaetota; class Spirochaetia; order Treponematales; family Breznakiellaceae; genus JAIRLU01. Next base: position 857 of record JAITEL010000078.1, on the reverse strand, counting down.
CCGTGTAATAATATTATGGCATCTATTAATCCTACCCCTTTATCTAATAATTTATTCTCTCGTGAAAATATTCCGGATTCTATTATTATTCCTTCAGTTTCTATTTTCGTTAAATGTTTCCAATATTGTATTATAAGATTTTGTTCGTCATTATTTTTGACTCCTTGTAATAATTCTCCAAAAACACATTCTACAGCGAGAACTTCCTTCTTTTCCAATAACGGTATAATCGTGGAAAAATACGGTTCATGTTTTTTGAGAAACTCTATCCAAACAGACGTATCCAATATAATCATATTTTCCTATTAATCTGTCGAATGTTATTTCCATCTTTGATAATTATTTGATTTTTTGATATTTGTTTATTAAGTTCTTTAATATTATAAATATCAATCCAATCATTGAGAGCAATAGTTATTGCCTCAGTAACCGTTGAACTATGGGTAAATTTTTTTACATTGTTGATCAATGTATCATCAATAATTGCTGTAATTTTCATACGATATATAATATGATATTGTATCATATTTGTCAATAAATTATTTCTTTAAATCGTTTACAAAAAATTTAGGGCAATTTCGCCTAACGTTCCGGCTGTATATGACATTTTTGCGGTTGCGATAAAGGAATGCGAAGCATTCCAACAACCGCAAAAATGTGGCGGAGAAAAATCTCACAAAGGGCGTAGCCCGACTGGGGTTTTTCGTAGCCCGAGCCGGCGAAGCATATACAGACCTATTATATGACTAGTATCATGTAATTCATTATAATATATAGAATTATATGGCTTTATTATGTTCACTGCTTACAAAAATTAACATAAAATGCCCCTCCTAAACAGGGAGAATGACAGTTAA
>JAITEL010000090.1 GCA_031282065.1 Treponema sp. | reverse complement strand
CGCCACCATGGAGAAGATGCTCCAGCAATCGACGGTCTCCATGAGCGACAGTGAACAGATGCTCCTGTTGATTCAAGAAAGCGTGGATGCCATAGAAAAGGCAGAGGACAGTTATTAAGACCGGGAAGGGGGGCCCATGTTGTAAGGAGGAGTTCTGGTAACTCCTCCTTATTTTTCTTCCTGCCTACCGATACATCTCTGCAATCAGTATGTATACGTTTTTCGCAAGTTTAGGTATAATTATACATCTTTTTCATAAATATTGAAAAAAAAGGTATAAAAATCGTATAAACATACTTGATTCTTTTATGGCTTATTTTTATAGTTTCTCCTATTGCAAGCCCAACAGACGCCTGGGAAGCGCAGGCTGCGGGCAAGCACGGAGCCGTAAGGCTTTTCATCACGAGGAGGAAAAGATGAACAAAACATGCATCTTTACAGGGATCTTTTCCCTGCTGGTCCTGTCTTCACTAATGGCAGGGGCCGGTAAGGAACAGACCGGAGCAAGCATCAAAATCGGGTTCAACATTCCCTTGACCGGGGATTCCCCCAAGGTCGGGGAAGGGGCAAAGTACGCCGCGGAACTCATCCGGCAGGGGATCCATGCCGCAGGGGGTCTTGAGGTCAAGGGTAAGAAATACCCGGTGGAATTTATTTACGTGGATAATGAACTCAAGGCGGAATCGGCCATCCAAGCTGCCTACAAGCTGATAGAACAGGATAAGGTCTTGGCAGTGGTGGGGCCCTGTGGTTCAGGCCGGGCCATTCCTGCGGGGCAAGTAAACAATGAAAGCCGCACCCCCATGATTTCCCCCTGGGCCACCAACCCGGATGTTACCCGGAACCGGCCCTATGTCTTCCGGGCCTGTATCCTGGATCCGGTGCAGGCTCCTGCGGCGGTGCAATTTGCGAAAAGCCAATTCAACGTGAGCAAAACCGCGATACTGTACAACTTGGATGATGACTACTCCAAGACCCTGGCGGAACTCTTCCGGGATAACTGGGAAAAGACCAATGGCCCGGGTTCGGTGGTGGCCTTTGAGAGCTTCGGTCAAAAGGATCAGGACTTTTCCGTGCAATTAACCAGGATCCTCAATACCGGTGCGCAGTTACTCTATCTCCCCGACTATTACAACCATGTGGCCCTCATTGTACCCCAGGCAAAGGATCTGGGCTGGGGGGATAAGCCGGTGCTTGGGAGTGATTCCTGGGGTTCTGCGGATTTAGTAAACCTCAGCAAAGGCTCGGTGAAGGGCTACTATTTTACCACCCATTATGCGGCAGCCGGAGCAGTGGGCGCTACCAAGACCTTCATCGACGAATACCAAGCAGCCTACGGCTATGTTCCCGATGATGTGGCGGCCCTGTCCTATGATTCGATCCGCATTATCTTGCAGGCGATTCAAAGCAGCGGATTGACCGGAGATATACAGAAAGACCGGGAAGCCATCAAAAACGCCATTGCCGGGATGAAGGACTTTGAGGGTATCACCGGCAAGATGACCTTTGATGCCAATGGGGATCCTGCCAAAAAAGCGGTGGTGGTCAAGATAAGCGATAGCGGTGAATTTGAATACGTAACCAGCTTATAAAGCTCAGAGCGGGGGTATCCTATGGTAAACACGGCTTTACAGAATGTCTTTAACGCCCTGCAATGGGGCAGCTTCTATTCCATGATTGCCTTGGGATACTGCCTGGTGTATGGGGTCTTGCGCCTCATCAACTTTGCCCACGGCGACATTTTTATGAGCGCCTGTTATATCGCTTTTTTCGCGGCCACTGCCCTGTTGGGCTATTTCACCGGTGGAGGCTGGCTGGTTTTTGTCATCACCCTGCTGGTAACCATGCTGGGGACCGGGATACTGGGCATTACCATAGAGCGGGTGGCCTACCGGCCCCTGCGGGCCAAAGGGGTCAACCGCCTCTATGTGGTGATCACCGCTTTAATGGTGGGCTTCATCCTGGAAAACGGCAACTTGGCCGTGCTGGGGGCCAGTTCCCGGCGCTTTCCCGATATTATAGAAAAGCATATCTGGCAGTTTGGCCCGGTGGTGCTTACCAACCTGAAGGTCCTGGTGATTGCCGCGGCCTTTACGGTTTTTGGGCTGCTGCAATATATCGTCAAGAGAACCCTCTTCGGCATGTCCATGCGGGCCATATCCTATGATAAATTTGCCATACCCCTCATGGGCATCCCGGTGAACAAGGTCATCACCTCGACCTTTGCCCTGGGATCCGCCTTAGCCGCAGTGGCGGGGATACTCTTCGGCATGTCCTATCCGGTGCTGGATCCCTATATGGGGATGATCATCGGCTGGAAGGCCTTCATTGCTGCGGTAGTAGGGGGTATTGGGGAGATTAAAGGGGCGTTCATCGGCGGCTTCATCCTGGGCTTTATTGAGATTTTCATCGCCGCCTTTTTCCCTTCGAGTTTCAAGGATCTGATTTCTTTCGTGATATTATTGATTATTCTGGTCTTAAAGCCCACCGGTTTTTTCGGCGTACCCCGCAGTACCAAGATATAGCGCCCATCACCGGGGCGGGGCGGGTTGGCCGCCTCCTGGGGGGCTTCTGCTCATCCCCGGTGAAATGTTATATATGTATGCGCTGCCGTATTTCTTCCCACAGGGATTTTCCCTCAAACACTATAAGAAAGGCCAGCGAAATTATTGAAAGAACGAAACAGATGAGCGCGGGATATACACTAGTTACCACATGAAAAATGATAAGCAGTAAAGAAAAAATGCTTATCACACTGATAATGCCAAGAAACATGACATAATCTGCCCCGTTCAATTTTCGCACCTTGGCGAACACGGACAGGGCTATCATGGAACAGCTAAAGAGTATGGGAATAACAAAATTGAAGGACCACCCATAAAAACCGGTAAAAAAATCCCACAACAGAACCATAACCGAAATGACAAAAAGCTGGAGAAAGATATTTTTCGGAATATCCCACCACCGGCTGTTAATCACCAGGAAGGAGAGCCAGAGGCTTCCCAGGCCCGCGATGACAAAGAGGGACCACCACACGCCGCCTGTGGGCAGGGCGATATTAATCGCCACGGACAGGGCCGCCACGGCTATGGTTCCAAAGGCAATACATTGTACGAGCCCCTTGAAGGGCGCCGAGAGCGGCGGAATCACCGGAAAAACTTCCTCCGCCGGATCGGCGGTGCCGCTTAGATCTCCCCGGCAGAGGGGGCATTGCCGGGAAGCGCCTGAAACCTTTACCTTACAGGTATCGCAGTACCGCATCCGTCTTAGCTCCCGAAGTTCCTGGTCATAATCCCGCCGTATTGGCGGCAATTTCAATATCAAGCCCAAAGGCGCTCAGGGCGTGGAAGAAGACCCTTTGGATATCGCTTGATATAAAGGAGGATGAAAAGCTTATGACCAGATTATCCTCAAATGAGCAGAGGCAGATTTTGGGATATGTGGCGCTGCTAAATACCGCAAACCGGCGTATATAGGGAAGCAGCGCGGAAGGCATGGCAATTTTCCCGATATTGGAAAAAGAGGAGCTGGCCTCCCTGCCCGCTTTCCATGCGGCGCGTTTTAATACCGGGGCTTTTATAAGCAGGGGGACCATCTTGATAGGCAGGGCATGTTCCAGTGATACAAGCCGGTTCAGCCGTTCCTGAATTTTTTCCGGAGTCAGCTGCTCCTTAAAAGATGTTTTTACCTGCTCCAAAACCGCCTCAAAGGACTTCCCCTGGCTTGAGAAATTATGAGAAACATGGATAACGCTGAAAAAATTCCGCGCCGTCTGGGTGGTAAAATATTTCCGCAAATCAACCGGGACAGAGATGGTTACCGGCCGTTCCTCATCCCGGATCGTCATGCCCTCATGGATGGAACGCATCAGCAGGGCCGGAAGAACTTCGCTTATGGTGGCGCTGTATTCACGGGATTTGTGTAGCATAGCCCCGGTGGAAACATGACCTTCAATAACGCCGAGACGGGATTCGCTGAAGCGTTCGCCCCTGATACGGTATGCCCGCCTGAGCCGGGGCATTGCGGTGAAACCCCCGGAGCTTTTTCCTTTTGCATAAAAGGCGTCAAAAGCGTCGCTGCTTCGCTGCTCGTCTGAAGCGTCATTGCCGTCCAGATGGAGGGTGCCGTCAATACGTTCCCGGTGTTTTTCCCGGAGATAGTAATACACGATAGTCCTTAAAAACTGCAGGGCCCCGGCCCCGTCCGAAAGGGCATGATAGATTTCCAGATTGATCCGTTTCCGCCAAAAGGTAACTTCAAAAAGCAGGTTTTTCCGGTTCACATCGTAGAGGGGGGCGCAGGGAGGCTTATACTCTTCCCGCACCTGGGGGGTCAAACCGCTTTTCGTGAAATAATACCAGAAAAGACCGCGGCGTATGATAAACCGGCAGAAAGGGAACTGCTCCAGACCCGCGTCCAGGGCGGCGCCGAGAACAGCCGCGTCCACATCCTCATAAAGCTCACAACTGAAACGGAACACCTTGGTGTCATGCTTGGTCGTGCTGGGGGGAAAAATTTTCGCGGCGTTATCCAGCCGGCTCCATTGGGCGGAATACATCAGGCCTCCTCATCGCCCAGAAATTGGTTTATAAGCTCATAGGTCTTTTTCACATGAACAAACCGGGGGGGCAGCATCATGTAGGCGTGAAAGGCGTCTTTCATCCGGTACACCCTGACTTTATTGCCCGCTTCCTCAAGCCGCTTTCCGTAGCATTCCCCTTCGTCCCGCAGGGGGCAGTACTCGGCGGTAATCAGCAGGGTCTCAGGCTGATTACGCAAATCCGCCGCTTCCAGGGGGGCGAAATAGGGATTGCGCCGGTCTTCTTCGGAGCTGATGTATAGGGCTATCATATCCTGAACCCGTTTGGAGGTTAAAAGATAATCCGTTCCGTTGGTCCGTATGGAAGGGAAGGGGGAATTTTCGCTGTGGTCGGCCGCAGTTGCCGGGTATATCAGGATCTGGCGCGGGGGCATGAACTCTCCCCGGTCCCGGGCCATAAGGGAAACCACCGCCGCCAGGTTCCCCCCGGCGCTGTCCCCGATAAGGGTAATGTTTGCGGGGGCTACGTTGAGAAGGCCCTTTCCGAGAAAGAGTTCCCTGGCCACCGCGTAGCAGTCTTCCGGCGCGGCGGGAAAGCGGTATTCCGGCGCGAGGCGGTAATCCACCGAGACGACCATACAGGAGGTGGCGCGGGCTAAACCGGCGCAGAGCCTGGTATAGCTTTCGATGCTTCCCCTCACCCAGCCGCCGCCGTGAAAAAAAAGCAGCAGCCCCCGGGGCTTTCCCTTTTTAGGCAGAAAAACCCGCACCGGAACCGCATAATCGCCGTTTTGTACCCGGTGATCCCAAATAGTATATTCCGCCGGCTTGCCCCGCAGCCGGGCGGAGAGGTTTTCAAGTCCCCGTTCTACTTTATAAGTTTTCTTGATATCCGTATTCAGATAAGCGGCTGCCTTAAGCGCCGCCCGCATTGCCTTATTGATCATCGTGAGGCCCCTCCCCAGTAGTAATGGCGGCGCTTTACGCCTTTTCCAAGGCTTCCCGTATATCACTGATCTTTGCGTTGGGACAGGGTACCTTACGGTCAATCCCCTTGCGGTTTGGGGCTTTTTTCATCGGATAGCCCATTTGCTCTTTGACATCAGCTATCCAGCACGTATGGTGGATCCTATAGTGCTTGTTATCTTGTACCCATTTAATAAGCGCCGCATAGGTTGGCGGCGGGCTTCGTAAGTCTGCCATGCTTCTCTCCTTTTTTACCGGTCCCGCCTTAAGCGCTCACGCCGGCTCAGGCAAAGCCGGCGCCGGCAGAACACGCTTTTGACCGTTCTTTCCTTAGGGTATCAATGCCGATACCAGCGGCCCCCACTGTCCTTTCTTGCCGTTATTTTCTATCTGTACCGCAAAAAAGGCCGTCTTGCCGCTGTCCCCGAAGTCGAAGGGGATCACCTCCTTTTTCCGTTTGGTGAAAAAGGAGGTGCGCAGGTCATCGGGGTTTGCCGGAGGCTTTTCCCCCGGCGCAAGCACGCTGTACCATATCCTGAAGCCTTTGTTGGCCGGGTCGGCGGGGTTGCCGCTTACATAGACCAGCTTCACCCCCAGTTCGTGCCGTCCCAGCAGATAGGTTTCTACGCTTACCTGCGCCGTGGGAATCCCGCTGGTGGTGGGAGCGCTGTCCCGGGGCTTTAAGCCCAGGGCGATGTAGTCGGAATCGAGCAGGGGCGGGGACAAAAAATACCGCCGCTTGAAATCCCGCATAAAGGCGGTCAGGGCATTGAAGGCTTCTTTGCATTGGGCGGTGGCCACGGGGGTGCGGGTGGTCTCGTTCTTGGCGGTTTCCAGGGCGGTGGCGGCGCTTCCCCTGAGGCCGCTGAGTTCTGTTAAGCCCGTGCCGGGGATATTCCAGCCGCTTTGTTTGGTGGCGCATACCGTACTCCAGTCGCTGGCCATTGCCAGTATGCCCTCCCTTGTCGTGGAGAGCCAGTCTTTTCCTTCTGCCATAATCGTACTCCTTATATACCTATGTATTGGGGTTCTTTTGACCCCTGAAAGCCGCGGATGTGCGCCCCGACGGATTGATCGGGATCCCTTTTGAGTTGATCGGGATCCCCGACGGGTTGATAGGGATCCCCGACGGGTTGATAGGGCGCCCTGACAGATTGATCGGGATCCCTTTTGAGTTGCTCGGGCACCCTGACGGGTTGATAGGGATCCCTTTTGAGTTGACAGGGATCCCCGACGGGTTGATAGGGCGCCCTGACAGATTGATCGGGATCCCTTTTGAGTTGACAGGGATCCCTGGCGGGTTGATAGGGATCCCCGACGGGTTGACAGGGCTCCCTTTTGACATGACAGGGCTTGCGAACGGGCAAGGGCGCGCAGAAAACGGGAAGAAAAGGGTTTTGTGCAGCAGACAAAGCGGCCCCTCATCTGTACAGGATGTGCCCGGTGCCCTCTTAGTGCCTGGGGATGTAAAGCGCATAGGGAAAAGTGTAGTATTTTCGAACAATTTGTGCAATCTCCCGATCCCTTTCCCCGCGCTGCCCCTTCCCGGCGCCAGCGGACAGGGGGTGTCCTTCATAAATACCCTGCCTTTAATTCTCAAGGAGGGTGATCTCCACCCGCCGGTTCCTGTGCCTTCCTGCATCGGTACGGTTATCCGCTATGGGCCGTTCCGCCCCATAGCCCCTGACCACCACCCGGTCGGCGCCGCGGACCTCCTGCCGAATGAGGTAATCCGCTACGGCCCGGGCCCGTTCACGGGAAAGCTGCATACGCCCGCCGGCTGAACCGGCCAGGGCGGTATGGCCTCCCACCAGGATATCCCTGTCCTGGTAGCGCTTCAGAATCGCCGCAATAGTATCCAGTTTATGCTGCTCTTCCCTGAGTAAGACCGCAGAATCCGGCTGGAATTGTATGTCTTCCAGGCTGATGGCTATGCCTTCCTCGGTTACCCTGACCGAAACATCCCCAATACCCAGGCGGCTGATATCTTCGGCTATTTCTTCGGCAATGTGCTCCTTATCCATGGTCTTGGATTCCACCACCTCCGCCTCAGCCCTGCCCCGGTATTCGATAGTTACCCCGTTCGATAAGGTAAAGACCATACGGAACTGTTCTTCATAGGCCGCCGCTTGATTTAAGGCCCTGTCCCAGTACAGCACCTGAGATGAAGCCCCCATAATCCTGATCGGATAGCTGTCCCCAAAGACCTCCCCGGGCTCGACAAAAAAATCATAGGACACGGAAAAGGCAGGATACGCCGTACCCTGCCATTCCCGGTTTCCCAGAAAGGTGTAGTGGGCCACAAAGGGAATCCGGTAGGGTTCAGCAATACCGAGACTCTCCCGGAAATCGTGCACCTCAGAGGCTTGCGCAGACCAGGTATCTTCGGGTTTCAGATCCCTTGCAGGGAACACCGGCACATTCCGTACCACCGGCATAAAATACTGAGGCTCTATGGTGATATACCCCTGGGGGTTACGGCCAAACTCCGAGGGATACTCCCGATCCCACTGGAAACTCCGGCCTTCCTTCGTCCCTACGGCCCGTTCCGCGGTTTGAAAGACCGCTTTATGCCGGGCAATCCCGTCCCGGATCCCCTGTACCTCCGCGGCAATCCGGTTCACGATCTCCGCGCTATGGCTGAAACGCCGGTTTACATACACCTCTTCATATACCCGTGAAATAATCCGGTACTTGTCCCCGGTTTGGGGTTTATAAAAAAAGGTTTCCCCTCCTAGGGCCTCAGGATTCCCGAACAGGGTAAAAAACAGCAGCAGGATGCTCCATCTTCTCGTTTTCCGCATATAGTCCCTCTATACCTAAGAATATCGGTGGCATCCTGGCAGATGGTGAAGGGCGGCAGGCCGGGGCATGCCTTCGGCACGGCCTGGGGCTTTGCCGAAGGCCATGCAAACCTGGACCGTGCGTATGCCCTGTTCCTATAGCCTTAATGAGAATTCTGCGATACCTTACGATAATAAGATTCACTATAGGCTGTATTGGCTTGAGATAGGGGCCGCTTGTGCCGTATCCAGGCGGATTCCAGCGTATATGAAGGAGCATTTTATGAGAATCGGTCTAAGGCTGGTGCTGAGCATCAGTATCTTCAATATTATCGGCATCGGTATTCTCGCCGGTGTTATGATAAGCCTGTCCAAATGGGAAATCAACCGCCTTGCGGATGAAGAGGCAAAAGCCATTGCGCTGCTGAGCAGCGAAAAGATAAAGAACTGGTTTGAGGAGCATATAGTCGTGGCCCGGGCCTTTGCCCAGATCATGGAAGGGTACAAGGAAATACCGGTCACTGCGCGGCGGGACTTTTTCAATCTGATCATGCGCCGGACCTCCCTGGCCAACCCGGGGCTTTTGGGCATGTATGCGAACTGGGCGCCCCATGCCCTGGACAACCTGGACGAGGTCTATGCCAATACCCCCGGCTCAGATGAGAGCGGGCGCTTTATCCCGGCCTGGCGCAGATTTGACAACGGTGAATTGCGGGTAAACCCTATCATAGGCTTTGACTGGGATATAATAGCACGCACGCCCCTTTTTAAGACAGAGCATATCCTTGATCCTGCGGTGTATCCGGGACAAGACGGAGCGGTCTTAACAACCAATATGGGGTCTCCCGTATGGGATACGGACACGGGCACCCTGGTAGGCCTGTCGGGAACCAGCCTTGAACTAAGCACCATACAGTCCATAGTCAGCGAGGTTAAGCCCTCTGGGGACGGCTTTGCCCTGGTGTTCAGCTCAGGGGGCATCGTTGCCGCTCACCGGGACCCCGCGCGGCTTGGCATGAACATGCGGGCATCCGAAGGCGATACCTTCGGGCCCTTCCTGGATACTATGGTGGAGGCGGTTACCACAGGAAGCGCGGCCTCCTTCTCCTACCAGCCCCCTCAGGCAGATACGGCGTACCGGTATTATTCCGTGCCCTTTCGCATAGGGAAGGTTCCCCAGGCCTGGACCTTGGTGGTCGGCGTCTCCCAAGAGGCGATCATGGCGCCGGTCGTCCGTATGCGGCTTATAGGCCTTGCCTTCGGGGTCTTGAGCATGGCCCTTATGTTCACGGGGGCGGTTTTCATCGCCCGTTCCATAAGCAATCCCATTGCCTCGGTAATGGCCGTTCTTAAAGACCTTGCCGAAGGAGACCTCACCCAAGAGATCCGGATACACTCCAGAGACGAGCTGGGGGATCTTTCCCATTACCTTAATTTCACCATAGAGCAGATCAAAAACCTGGTCCTGTCTATACGGAAAGAGGCGGATACCCTCTCCCAAACCGGTACCGGGCTTGCCTCCCACATGAACCAAACCTCCGCGTCCATCAGCGAGATCAGCGCCACCATTCAGAGCATCCGGTCCCAGACCGGCAAACAATCGGACAGCGTTAAAACCGCGGGCACGGTTATGACCCGGATGGTGGAGAACATCGAGACCTTAAACCGGCAGGTTGAAAAACAGGCCGATTGCGTAAACCAGTCTTCCGCTGCGGTGGAACAGATGCTGGCGAATATCCGGCGGGTAAGCCAGACCCTGCGCTCCAGTGAGGAAAGCATTCGGAACCTCGCGGAGGCATCTGAAAGGGGACGGACCGGCTTACAGGAAGTGGCCGAGGATATTCAGGAGATAGAGCGGGAATCCGCAGGGCTCTTGGAAATCAACTCGGTGATGGAAAACATCGCCGGCCAGACGAACCTCCTGTCCATGAATGCCGCCATAGAAGCGGCTCATGCAGGGGAAGCGGGCAAGGGCTTTGCGGTGGTGGCCGAGGAGATCAGAAAGCTCGCGGAATCCTCTTCCGAGCAGTCCAAGACCATAAGCGGGGTCTTGAAAAAGATAAAGGATTCCATTGATAAGATAACCCGGTCCACCCAGGGGGTCTTGCTGAAGTTCGAGGCCATAAGCGCGGGTGTGCAGGAGGTAACCGGCCAAGAGACCCAGGTGCAGCAGGCTATGGAGGAACAGGGACGGGGGAGTCAGTACCTGCTTGCCTCCATAGGGAGCCTCAAGGGCATAAGCGCTGAAGTGGAACAAGGAGCCGCGGCCATGGGGCAAGGAAGCGGCCAGGTAATCCAGGAGAGCCGGAACCTGGAGCAGATCACCGGGGAGATACAGAACGGTATGCAAGAGATGGTCTCTGGCACCGATCAGATAAACCGTGCGGTGCACCAGGTGCAAGGTATAAGCGGAGAGAACCAGCGCCAGATAGCGGCCCTCCTGCGGGAAGTTTCCCGGTTTAAGGTGGTCTAAGGCCAAAGGGGGCAGCAGGTGATGCCTGCTGCCCCCGTATCGTTTGCAGACCCTATGGCGCTTATTGATGTTGTTGGGTAAAAAAGCTATACTGCTCTCGGTTTCATAGGGCTCCCCTCCCAGGGATGCACCCTCATGAAGCGTTATTTTTAAGGAGAGAAAATGATGAAACGAGTGCTTATACTCGGGTTTTGTGCGCTTTGTGCGCTCAATGGTGTGTTTGCCAGGGCTCAAAAGGAAGCGCCGGCCTCAACGGGGGCTGCCCAAGCCGGCCCATCGGATGCTTCCCTGCAGAACGTACTGGCTAAAAAGAAATTGGTCCTGGGCTTGGATGATTCTTTCCCCCCTATGGGGTTCCGCAATGAAGCCAATGAAATCGTGGGCTACGATGTGGATTTGGCCAAGGAAGTTGCCTCCCGGCTGGGAATAGAGCTGGTCTTACAGCCTATAGACTGGAATGCCAAGGAACAGGAGCTCAATACCGGGGAAATTGATTGCATTTGGAATGGCTTTACCATTACCGAAGAACGAAAGGCTGCCCTTACCTTCACGAAGCCCTATCTGAAGAATGCCCAGGTGATCGTGGTCAACGCGGACGCACCCTATACCACGCTGCAAGATCTGGCAGGAAAAACCGCAGGGCTTCAGGCCGGTTCCTCCTCGGTGGATGCCTTGAACGACGCGGCGGCATTCAAGGCCAGCCTCAAAGGGGTAATTGAATACAAAGAATACCTCACCGCCCTTATGGACCTGGAAGTAGGCGGGGTGGATGCCATCATCATGGATCTGGTGGTGGCCAACGACAACATTAACCGTTCAGGGAAAGCCTTCCGTATTTTGGAGGAAACCCTGGCCCCCGAAGAATTCGGCATAGGATTCAGGAAGGGAGATCTGGCCTTGGCGAATAAGGTCTGGGAAACCCTGGAGGCTATGGCCAAAGATGGAACCGTGAGCCGCTTTGCGGAAAAATGGTTCGGTGCGGATATTTCCATTATTGGTAAATAGGGGTAATCATGATCCAAATGCTGGGTATCATGCTGCAGGGAGCGGTAATCTCGCTGGAGGTATTTTTTCTTACCCTGCTTTTTTCCCTGCCCCTGGCCCTGCCCCTGGCATTTGGACGCATGTCCAAGCATAGGGTGCTCCGCGCGCTGATTAACGGGTATCTGCTAATCATGCGCGGGACCCCCCTTATCTTACAGCTCATCTTTATTTATTTTGCCCCCAAGTACCTCTATAAAGCCCTCCATGATACGCTGGGGACGCTCATAGGGTCCCCGGAATTCTGGCAGTTCCTCCGGTCCGTGTTATCCTATGACCGGTTCATCGCGGTGATCATCGCCTTTGTGCTGAACTATGCGGCGTATTTTGCAGAAATCTACCGGGGCGGGATAGAATCCATCACCAAAGGCCAGTATGAAGCCGCCAAAGTCCTGGGATTTACCCCTTCCCAGACCTTTGGGCGGATCATCCTGCCCCAGGTGATTAAGCGGATCTTACCTGCCACGGGGAACGAGGTGATCACCTTGGTCAAGGACACTGCCCTGGCCCAAACCATCGGTGTAGCAGAGCTGTTCCACGCGGCCCAGAATGCCTCGGCCCGGGAATTCTCCACCATGCCCATCTTCATCGCGGGGGTCTTCTATTTTATTATGAACTGGATAGTCTCTTTGGCCTTCACCTGGTATGAAAAGAAGCTTTCCTATTATGAATAGGATCGTATGGCTACAAAGCAACCTAGTAAGGAATGAACCGGTATGGATGTAATCAAGGTTGAGGGAGTTTCTAAATCCTTTGGGGATTTCCCGGTCTTACAGCGGGTATCCTTCACCGTAGCCCAAGGGGAAGTGGTTGCCATCATTGGCCCCTCAGGCTCCGGGAAGTCCACCCTGCTCAGGGCCATTACCCATTTGGAAGTGATTGACCAGGGCAGCATCACCCTGGCCGGTTCGGTCATGGTCCAGGATGGGGTGTATGCCCCGGCAGCGGTACTGCGCCGGGTATGTCTCAAGGTAGGGCTGGTGTTTCAGAACTTTAACCTCTTCCCCCATTTCTCGGTGCTTCGGAATATCACCGAGGCCCAGATTCACGTACTGCACCGGACCAAAGAGGAAGCTGAGGCGAGGGCACGGAATCTTCTGGAAAAGATGGGGCTCTGGGAAAAAGCGGCTACCTACCCTTGCACCTTGTCAGGAGGGCAGCAGCAGCGGGTTTCCATTGCCCGTGCCCTGGCCTTGGATCCGGAGGTCCTGTTCTTTGATGAACCCACCAGTGCCCTCGACCCGGAACTGACCGGAGAGATTCTCATGGTGATCCGCTCCCTGGCAGCGGAAAAAATGACTATGGTAATTGTAACCCATGAAATAGCCTTTGCACGGGATGTAGCGGACCGGGTCCTGTTCATGGATGGCGGGGTCTTCATTGAATCGGGCCCTGCAGAAGATCTCATCGACCATCCGCAGTTGGAACGGACCAGGACTTTTTTGAAGCGGGTAAAGGGCTTAGGCTAAGCCCCGCCATTCGACCTCATGGTCAGCACTACCCGCACAAAGGCAGGAGCCGCTGGATCCCCTACCCGTACCGGCAACTCCCTTTGGCATAAAAAGCTGATTTTCCTACAAGCCTGATATGCAGCACAGCGGCAAAGGATGCGCCCCAAAGAGGCCTAGGCCCCCGACCCTTATGTATTACGGCTTTGCAGCTCTGCTTCTTTTTGCTCAATGCTGTTCTGGATTGAGGCTATGTCATCGAGGATTGCTTTGACGTTTGGGGTATCGCAGGTGATACTTGCAGCCTGCCGGGTAACCAAAGCTTCATAGACTTCAAGGCCAAGGGTATCGATCAACTTCTGGACTTGCCCTTTAAGCTGTTTTATTTCTATGACCAATACCCCCTTCTCTCCAAGGTCTTGAGCCTTGGCGCCGGCTTTATTCATCCATTCTTTGGAAGCCTGAAGCCCTTTTTCGCCCCAATCTTGGGCCTTTTCTCCGGCTAGAGAGGCAATTTTTTTTACTTTCTCAAAATCCATGTATTTTCTCCTTGCATTAGTGTACTGCCCGACTCATAGCGGCTATGTACTTGTTTTTATTCATACGGTATATGTTCCGAATAATCAAGCGCATTTTTCCCTGTTCCAGGGCAACATTACGCCTAAAGCCCTATCGTTTTCGCCGAAAGACCCGGTAGTTTATGGTAGGAAAGATATTATGCCGCCGTTCCAGGGTGGTAAGCCATTCGGTACTGATGTAATTGCTCCCCAGGGCTTCATAGATGGTGGTAAAATTCCGTAAGGCCTCCTCAAGCTGCATATGGGCATACTCCACTCCTTCTTGTTTGTACAAGCGCTTTGTCCAGTCCGAGGTTTGAGCCAGGAGAATCTCCCGGGCTGCCTGGTTTAAGGCCCGCTCCTTAATGCCTGATTCATTGGGAAAACGCTCTGCCAGTTCGATCATCCGTTCCAGGGAACGAACCGTGTGGCGATAGATCCAATCATTGGAGGCATCAAGCCACATTTCCGCATATCCATTGGTCCCGGAAGAGGAAAATTCAGGAACCATCCGTTGGAAATGGGAAACATCCTGCTTATACAGGTATTCTGCGGGGGTCATAAACTGCATATCCTCCCGGGCGCTTCCTTCCCGAAACAGCGTTTCCAGAAACTCAGGGCCTTCATACCAGAGGCGGCCAAAGGTATCGGCCTTGTAAGCGCAAAGGCTTATGGCGGTCTCGGTCATATAGGCAGAGGCCTCTTCCAGCCGGGCAAGTCGGGCATCCAGGAAGCTGCGGACCTGCTCTTTGACCTTTTCCGAGGCTTTCGTGGGATCATACACCTGCTTTTTCCGATCCAGACAGCCCAAGGCCCGGTATTTATACCCGGTTTGGGTACGACCTCCGTTAGATCCTAAAAAAGACTTAACCATTTCAGAGGGCAGCTCGTATCCTACATCTTCATAGAGATCCCGGTACTCTCCTGCATAGGAAAAGCCGTGATCCTTATCCGCAATATCGTGATAGGCATAATAGTCCCGGGCCATGACAAAGATCCCCAGGGGGGTTTTGATAGGGTAAAAACTCCCTTTAGCGGCACTGGGTTTGCCACAGATAAGTCCATGGGTATCTACCAGGGTATAGGCGAAATTATAGGCCCGCAGATACCGTTCCAATTCCGGGGCCCAGCCCAGATCCGGGAGCCAAAACCCCTGAGGAGACCTCCCAAACGTGCGGTGATACGAGGTCAGGGCCACTTCAAACTGGGCCTGAATTGCTTCGGGGTGGGCGGTATAAAAGGGTAAAAAACAATGGGTAGCCGCGGTGCTTAAAAGCTCCAGCCGGCCTTTTCTTTGGTAATAATCACAGATTTTAAGGATATTCCCTTCATAGCGTTCGGTAAATAAGATCCGCCGGTCTACCACCGTATCGTAAAAGCGTTTTGCCAGGTTTTGCAGTTCCCCTTCCCCGCGGGTCCGTTCCATCTCCTGAAGACCAAACTCGATCTGTTTGTTGGTATACTCCAGATACCGTTGGATCAGCAGTTCATCCTTAAGCATGTGACAGAGGGTCGGGGAAAGGCAAAGCCCCAGACGAAAGGGAACATGCTCCCGGTCCAGCCGGTCGAACATTTCCAGCAAGGGGAGATAGGTTTCGGAGAGAGCTTCAAAAAACCACCGTTCTTCATAGGCATGGGGCACTTCAGGATGCCGGACAAAGGGCAGATGGGCATGAAGGACAATAGACAGTACATGAGGTTTGGACATACACCTATCCTTGAAAAAAAATAGCGCGCGCGGCCATTAGCCAAGGGCCTTCATACGGGAACGGCGATCCTCCGTGCGAAGTATGCGGAAATCCTCTATTCCTGACAGCCAGGCCAGGGGGTTATACCGATCATCTGCCTTCCCGACTCTGGTACGCCGAGGCCCCGGCGGGCTAAACAGGGTAGGCACCGTAAAGGCATGAGAAGTGGCAAGAACCAGCTCTTCCCCGCCCCGAAGCGCGCACAGGGCCACCTTGAAACGCCCTTCTCCCGGGGGAAAGTCCAGATACCATGCGGTATCGCTGGTCCCCACGGGGATGGTGAAGGAATCTTCTTTTCTGGGAACCCCGGCAGGGGTCACCGGGGAAACCCTGAGCATATACCCCTTAAAATCCCCGGCCTTTTCATGTTCTTTGTCCGCACTTTTGATCTCCCAAAAGGCAAAGACCCAGAGAGGATCCCGCAACAAGACCTCAAGAAAGGTGATATTGTACTGTTTAGGCAAGGAAACCGGTTCAGGTATATCCGTTTCCGCCAGAGGAGGGGCTTCCGCAGGTTCTGCATCGGCTTTATTTGGGGCATAGTCAGCGGTGAACTCCAGGAGTTCTGCAATGATGAATACCCGCTCCAAATCCGGGGGGATATCAATATCAAAACCATCGGCTAATCGTATCAATTCCTGGGTGGTTAAACTTTCCAAATACGCTCGCTTCAGCGGCGGGGCCTTCATAAGGGGGGTCTTCAAGAACAGCTCATCCATAACTGCTCTATGATGGGAAAAAACAGAGGGTATGTCAAGTCTTGGCAATGCGGCTCATTGACACGATAGAGAATAGCTTCATATCCTTGAGAAAAGCAAAAAAAGGGAAAGTATCCTTAAAGCAGCAACCAGGAACGCTGCATATATACGGGGAGGAAAGTGTGGCAAAGATGACCATTATAGAAAGGACTGAGAAAGTAAAGGAATCCGGATATGATAAGTCCAGGGGAAATGCCCAGGCTTCGATGGCGGAACGGGAGAAGGCCCTGGAAGCGACTCGGCTCCAGATCGAGAAACAGTTCGGTTCCGGTTCACTTATGAAGTTGGGAACCCATACCAGTGCAGCGGGTATTGAGGTAATTCCCTCGGGGGCCATACTTTTGGATGAGGCCCTCGGTATAGGCGGCTATCCGCGGGGACGCATCATCGAGATCTATGGCCCTGAATCCTCAGGGAAGACCACCTTGGCGCTTCATGCCATTGCAGAGGCCCAGAAACAAGGGGGTATTGCCGCCTTTATCGACGCCGAGCATGCCCTGGATCCGATATACGCAAAAAACCTCGGTGTTAATATCAACGAGCTGTGGATTTCCCAGCCTGATACCGGGGAACAGGCCCTGGAAATTGCCGAAAACTTGGTCCGTTCCGGTGCGGTGGATGTGTTGGTGGTGGATTCCGTAGCGGCTCTGACCCCTCAGGCGGAAATCGAAGGGGATATGGGAGACGCTCACATGGGGCTTCAAGCGCGGCTTATGAGTCAGGCCCTGCGAAAGCTCACCGCCATCATCGGAAAATCCCGGACCATCCTCATTTTTATCAACCAAATCCGTATGAAAATCGGGGTCATGTTTGGGAATCCTGAAACCACCACCGGTGGTAATGCCCTCAAGTTTTATGCATCCCTACGGCTGGAGGTCCGTAAGATCGAGACTATAGAGAAGGGTGATGCCGATGCGATTGGAAACCGGGTGCGGGTCAAGGTGGTAAAAAACAAAGTGGCCCCTCCCTTTAGGCGGGTGGAACTGGAAATCATGTTCGGTAAGGGGGTTTCGGCAGTGGGCAGTCTCTTGGATGGGGCGGTAAAATACCAGATCATCGACAAGAAAGGGGCATGGTATTCCTATGGGGAGGAACGGATTGGACAAGGCCGGGATAATGCCCGGGTTTACCTGGAAGAAAACCCTGCCTTTACCAGGGAAATCGAAGGGAGACTGCGAAAGCTCATATTCCCTGACAGGGAATCCCGTGCCCAGGGTTCTGCTGAGGAAGCCCCGGTCCCAGAGTCATCGGGAGCAGGGCTAAGCGATGAGGTCCCTAAGCCGCTGGGCAAAGACAGAGAGCCGGAAAAACCCGATACTCTCGCGGCGGATCTGTCTTGTAAGGAAACCCCTAGCCGAGGGCCCGGCCGTCCCCGGAAACCGGTTCCGGTTCTCGAAGGGCTTGGATAAGCTGGGGGAGCCGGCAAGGGCCTTGAGCTCAGAAGCATACACAAGCGGTCGGGAAAGCCCTGTTTTTCCAACAGTGACTTTCCGGCAGCCTCGTGATGCGACGCGACGTAGGGTTTGCCTTTCATCTATATTTCTGGTAATGTTCTGGACTTATTGTTATAAATGCAGATATAATATACGAAAAACTTTACGAGGGGGAAGGTATGGTAGCGGTAGCATTAAAATGCCCATTTTGCGCAAGTGAGGATGTCCG
>JAITEL010000087.1 GCA_031282065.1 Treponema sp. | reverse complement strand
ACTGCGCCGTGCCAGTTCTCTGCGCTTTGCGCCTTAACCGCGTTGGTGTATGCGGTGCTTGCCTTGGTGTAGGGTGAGGGGAACTGGCTTCTGGCGCCGATTCCGGTGGCCCAGTCAAGGCGCTCCTTGGCATGGGTCAGGGCATCTTCTGCTTCCTTGGCTTGAAGAGCCGACAGGAGGGCTTCGATCTCCGCCACTGTTGCTATAGTGGCTTGGGAGCCCCTTACCGCGTCGTGCCAGTTCTCTGCGTTCTGCGCCTTCACCGCGTTGGTGTATGCGGTGTTTGCCTTGGTGTAGGGAGCGGGGAACTGGTTTCTGGCGCCGATTCGGGTGGCCCAGTCAAGGCGCTCCTTGGCACGGGCCAGGGCATCTTCTGCTTCCTTGGCTTGGGCAAGCCCTGGGTTTTCCCTCTCTTTGGGGTTTAGAATCGGTGTGGGCGTAGGGGGCAGGGCCTTAGGCTCCGGGTGAGGAACCCTTGCCACTTGCGGGGCTGCCACTGGTTCAGCGGGAACCATAAGAACTGGGTGAGCTGCCTCTGGGGATGTATCCGGGTTTGCAGGTGGAGGAGGTTCTGCTGCCGGGGGATTTGCGGAAACTACCGGCTCCTGCGGCTTCAATTCTGTTGAGACATCCCACCAGTCATAGACTGTGTTACAGCCTCCCGCAAGCAAAAGAACCATCGTACCTGTTAATGCCTTACTGATAATACCTCTTTTCATAATAGCTCACCCTTAGATCTGCGGCCCTGCCGCCTGCTTGGTTTTTAGTATTTCATAGTCACCAAGAAGTTAAACTTCAGAAGGTCTGAAACATCCGCACCCAAACCCGATGCCATGATCAGCATATCTGCGGCGATATTCTGGTTGAAATAAAAGGTCAGCCCCGCACCAAGATTCGTGGAAGGCAGGGTTATGGTTTTACTCACCGTAGTCACCTGGTGCTCTGTTCCGTCAGCATCAACCACCGGAGCGACTACGGTTTCATCTTCATATTTAAGTACATTGATGCCCACGCCTACATTGACGAAGAAATGATCGGGAATCAGCTTGAGACTCAATCCCAGCCCCAGTTTGGGAAGCACGGAAAAAAGCTGCCTATTCGTATCTATCGGATCAGTCGGCTCATCCGGTGTTTCTGCGCTATAGAGCACCGCTGAATCTTTGAAGATATTAAAGTCGATGTTTACCCCAAAGACTAAACCCACGGTTAAGCGGGTACCCATATCGCTGCTGAACCGAAAGCTGGGGACAATATGGTTCGTAAGATAAAACTTGGTGATTTCAGTAATAATTTCCGCTCCTGAAATTGAGGTGTTATCCTTCTGGTCTAATAGCTCTGTATAGGAAGTCTCATACAACACCGGTTTCTTATTATTCGAATACATCCGAAAGGCCATGTCATAGTCTAAGCTAAGCTCTGTTTGGATTCTCGGATCTTTACTAAAATCAAAGCCCAGGGTGAGCCCCGCGGAAGGCTCAATGAAGTCCCCCAGGACACCATTGTCGTTCTTGAAGATGTAGTGAAGCGTTGCCTGCGTAGCAAGATCCTCCCCATCGAAAATAAAGGAAGTCTCCGGGGTTTGCCGGCTGTATTGGTGTATATCAAGTCCGGCCCGCAAAGAAGGCTTCAGCGCAAAGGAACCGGCGTTGATCTTCCCTCCAATTTCCAGATAGGGCCGTAAGCCGCTTATGAATTCCTGGGTGATCTGCATACGGGTGGAGTTGCCTTGGGGTATTGTCAGTATATCTTGGGTCAAGGGATGATAGAACAAGTCACGATACTGGGAATCATAGGCAGGATCGTAGGTTCCCTGGAGGTACTGGGAAAACCCCAGCTTCAAACCGAGATTCCCGAAGCCCAAAAGCACACTCACGTCATTCTTACTGATTACCGTTCCCGGAACCATGTTTCCGTCCGTGTCCACAATATCGTGATTCGTGTCTACCTTATTCTCGCCGTCCTCCATCTCCGTCGTTATTTCCGTGTCCCGTTTCAACACGCTGTTGGTCTCTTGGTTGGTAAAGCGGCGGTACAGATCATCCACGAGGCTTCCCCCATAACATATCCCTATATAAAGGGGGCCTATATTCTGGGCATAGCCCAGATTAAGCCCATTGCCGTCTATACCCAGATAGCCCATAAACGTAGGGATCTGCACATTCCGAAACGCGTGCACCGACATAAAATGGTCTATATCGTTGGTAAGAGCCCCCAAAGTAGCCTTGGAGGTTCCCGATTCCGGTGCATACCAGGGAGTCGGAATATCCTCACCCTGAACCGCAGGAATCCCCGCAAACCCCAACACCACTGCCAAAACCAGACCTTTCCACCACAATTTCCGATACGATGTTTTCATAGGAACCTTTCTGATACTCCTTCTAAAAAATTATTGATTCTCCCAACTATGTATGGGAAAGAATACCTCAGTCTGCCGGTCTGTGCTAGAACCCGACGTGCATGCCCAGGGATAGGCCGAGACCGCTCAGCGCGAAGCTCTCGGTAAACTCCTGGCTCTGGGTGGACAGCCCCAGGTCAAGCTGCACGACCCGCAGGTTCAGGATCAAGCCAAACCGATGTTTCCATACCAGCTCTTCATACCCGGAGCTCAGACTCAGCTGCAGGAGCCACCACACATTGAACTGCCCCTCAAGCCCCGCGTTAAAACAGGGAAGGTCCCCATAGGGGGTAAACAGGGATAGTCCCGCATGGGGCCGGAGAACCAAAAGGTTCCCGATAAACTTAATCCGGCTGTACAGATCAAAGCGCATGGGCCGGGATACATAGAAGACGCCCCGGGAAAAGGAAAACTCCGGATCCCCTATATGGAGTATATCATCCACATTACCCTCCTTGAGCTGGTCCAGCAAAGATGCTTCCGAGACTTGGTCGTTGAAGCCAAACTCCGCCTGCATCTTCGCCTGATGGCTCAGGCGGGAAAGTCCTATGGGAATATGGCTCACCAGAATACCCGCATCCAGCATCGAGGCTAAGGGGTATTCCGCTCCCAGGGTAAGGTCAAAGCCCAGGGCCCCGGAATCCATGACCTGGGAGAGACCGCTCATATCAACACTGAGGTCCCCGCCGCTTCCGAGCTTCACCGGGCTGTATATATCCAGGGCCACAGTGCCGGTGATACTCATGGTGTCTTCACCGGTTCTAATGGTCAGGGCCGTTTTCTTGGGCTTTGGGATGTAGACCAGGGGAAGGAATACCGCAGGGCTTATGCGCAGGCGCAGTTTCCCCAACTGGGTCTCCACGTTTATCCCGGTATCCGCAAAGACAGCGCCCCCGAAGGCGAAGTCCGCCTTGGAATAGCTGCCCGTATTCCCGTCGCTCAAGAGCTTAAAGAGCTGCTTGGAGATGCTCCCGTAGAACATCCCTTCAAGGCCGGTAAAGACCCCGACGGAAAAGCGTTCGCCGCTTACGTTTAAGAAGGTTTGGGCCGCCATATCCGATACCAGGTTAAAATCATAGCGCCCCATCTGGTTGAAATTGATACGGATGATATGCTCGTCATTAAAGAAATCCGCGTATTTCAGGTAGTTATTGGCGAAACCTGCGCCGAGGATAAAGCCTGCTTCCACATAGCGCCGGGGCTTTTCAGCCCAGAGAGAGCCCAGACTTAAGACCAGCAGCACCACACTTATGCGTTTTTTCATGCATCTTCCTTATAAAGTGATTTCCTGATTGATAGATCCGTCTACCCATATCGTCAGCTTAACCCCAAAGGGATTGTCATCAATAGTACGCTTAATGATAAGCTCATTGCCTTCGGGAATGCATATAGCAAAGGCAGGGCTGAAGGGAAAGGTCTCGCTGAGTTCATTTTTACCCAGCTCAAGGCGGGTGCTGCCCTCTAATTCCAGGCTGCCTAAGGGCTCCCCTCCGTCTTCCTGGATAAACTTGTTCGCATAGAGCCGCAGTTCGCCGTTAAGACCAAGCCGGTTGTCTACATCCACATCAAGGCGTATCCCTTTGATAAAGTCAAAGACCTGGCTCGTGTCGCCTTCCTCTTCCCGGCCCAGGAGATCCGAATCCCCAAAGTCAGGCATATCGAAGCCATTGAAATCTCTGGCAAGGTCAATTTCCTCACCCACGGTATAAGCCAGGGGAATCACCAGGATCATGACGGCTTCAAAGGCAATGCTATCCGAGGTCAACATGGAGGGCGTTACGATGTACTCTCCTATACCGATGTCGTAGTCAAAACCAAGCTCCTCAGGGGCCTGGTTAAAGACATCGGCTAAATCCATGTCCTCCTCCTGGACTACCGAGGAAGCAAGCTGGGAGATGCTGGTTTTGGGGCTGTAGCTTTGGCCCGGGGGCTTGGCAGGAAGGGGTACCGCCGCCAGGGGGCCATCGTATAAGAGATCGGTTGTTGTTTCCCCGGCTTCCACTTTGTAGGAAGTATTCAGCTTCATAGTGATGTTTTCGTTTTCAAACCACTGCTGGGGGCCGTTCACGTATACATAGAAAGGGACCTTCTGAAACTGGAGCTTCCCGTCAAAGAGGGATTCCTTGAGGCCGCTTACCTTAATGGGGCTCGCCGCAGGATCCGAAGTATCAGGATACGACCCTTTAAGATCGTCCCCTATCTCCTGGCTCAGATCCAGCTTGACCTCTGTCCAGTTGAATATGAAGTCCGGGGTGATCCCAATGGTGTTGGTATCCACAATGTCCTTAAAGGTCATGGTGATAGCGATGTCAATGGTGATGTGCCCCTCTTCAGGCGTAAGGGTGAAATCACCGCCGGTAAAGCTCATCACCGGACCGAATACCACTTCGCCCTTTGCTTTGGTCTTGGTATGGTCAAGGTTCAGGGCAGCGGACTGAACCCGAATCGTATCGGGTATGGTCTTACTGCCCTTGCAGACCAGGCTCAAACCGGAATTGCTGCCGGTTATTTCCAGGATCTTCTCGTTGGTAATGGTAACCGTGGCGCTAAGGGGTATTGTTACACCGGGGTCAGGAAGGGTGGCAGGCAGGGAGGGAATAGCCGGCAGGTAGTCCTTAAGCCGCACGGTTTTGGGAAGCCCCACAAGCCCATCGGGACCCACCGTGAGGGACTGTTTATACTCCGTGATGTCGATCTGCTGCTCCACCAGTTTCTGATAGAGGAAGAACTTCCGGTCTTGGGGGGCCAGAGGATCGATGTAGTCATAGAGCAGCGGGCCTATGCTCTTGGCATCTATATCCAGGGCCTTTTTAAGCTCCCCCCCCAGGGAAGCATCCCCTTTCAAGGGATCTCCCAAAGGCAGGCGTATGGCGGGGTCTGCGGTAACCACCACTTTTTCAGGCATCTGTTCCAACGGGGAGGTACAGGAGTTTATCCCCGCACCAGCCAGTGCCAGCCATAACCATGCTGCTTTCTTCATCATATACTACCCTCTTTAAAGACCAGGTCATATCAGAAACGGTATAGCCCTTGCCCGGATCGTCTGCATTCTTCCAACCCAAAACAGGGGGAACTATACACGGCTCATTCGGTCAGCTTATTATCTATAGAATTCATCGTAAGCGGTACTTTTTCATTTGTCAATTATAGAACCGGGCCGTTACCATCGCCGGACTGCCGTCCCGCGGGCTAAGGTAAGTCTCCGGTACCGCGGTGGCAAAAGGGGGCGTACTCCGGGGATCGCTGCCGGCTCCCGCTCACCCCTGTACAGGCCGCGGTGCCGGGCCGTTTTTTTTACTATAGCCCCCTTTAGAAAAACCGGTCAAGCGGGTATACTCATGTTTCATGACTATGAAACAAGTCTTTATTTTGAAGCAGGGTGCGGCGGCTCTCATGTGAAGCGGCGGGCCGCCCCCCGCCAAAAGGAGGTTTATATGCTTGAATACAGTTTGGAGTTTAACGAGCTTACCAGCCATCCTGACGACATGCGCGCCAAAACGGTGAACGTCGTATCCCGTAATCAGGAAGCGGTCATTGACCGCATCCTGCAAATAGGCGCGGGTCTCACCCGCAGCGACGTGCTTTCCGTGCTTGAGGCGGAAAAGCAGGTCATCTACGCCATGCTCGCGGACGGGGAGGCGGTTACCACGGATCTCTTTAACGCCTCCCCCGGCATTCAGGGCGTGTTCACCGGCGCAGATGACAGTTTTGACCCCAAAAGGCACCGTGTGAAGATACACCTGAGCGAGGGCGCGGGCCTGCGGAAGGTTGAGGAACAGGTGAAGACCAGGAAAGTGCAGCCCGGGCTGACCGGCGCGTTCATCGCGTCCGTAACGGATGTGAAGAGCGGGTCTGTGAACAAGCTGCTCACCCCGGGGCGCCCGCTGCGCATCTACGGGAGCAAGCTCAAGATTACGGGGGAGGATCCCACAGTGGGCGTCTACTTTAAGGGTTCCGATGGGGCGGAGGTAAAAGTGGACGCCACGGACATGGTGGAGAACAAGCCCTCCGAAGTGATCGTGGTGATACCCGCGCTGCCGGCCGGCGAGTGGACGCTCCGGCTGATCACGCAGTATTCCGGGAGCAGTAAGGAGGTCAAGAAGCCGCATACCGCTGAGTTCGGCGCGGTACTGACCGTGCCGGCGTAGCCGGTTTCGAGAGGCTCGACACCATAATATCGAGAGGCTCGACACCGTAGTATCGAGAGGCTCGAAACTATAGTATCGAGAAGCTCGACACTATAGTATCGAGAGGCCCGAAACCCTAGTATCGAGGGCAAGGCAGCCCTATGGAGCTTTGTCTGAAAAAAAGTGCCCGTGGGCTGCAAGGGGGCCTCTCAAATCATGAGGGGCCCGCTAAAAGCTCATCCCCAGGCTAAAGGAGCCTTGCAGGTACTCCCTGGGGATGTTATAGGCTATCCCCAGGACCAGAGCCGGGATGGCCAGCTTGCTCAGGTAAAAGGAGAGGGCCCCTGCAAGGCCGTGATCGAATTGGTCTCCCAGTAGCGACCCCTGGGAATAGACCCCCTGATAGGAAAGCAGCCCGGAGAGGACCCCCAGGGGCGTCTTAACCAGATACTTTTCCACGCCCACCGAGGCCCCTCCATAATGCCGGGCAACAAAGGCATTGGGGAGTATGTCCACCTGAGCCGCCCCAGGGGAGGACTCAAAGAGCAGGCTCACTCCCGGCTCATAGAGGATGCCCGTGTGCAGGTTGACCCGGAATCCGGGGAACAGGGATTTTTCATAGATCCCCCGCAAGCGGAGAACCTGAAAAGAAGGCCCTTGGAGCCCCGCCATATAGGTATAGCCCCCGGACAGGCTCTCCTGGGAAAGCAGAAAGCCATCCCAGCGGCTTCTTCTGAAGGCGAGCTCTGCACCTATCCCCATAACCCGCGCTCCTGATTGGGGCGCCTCTAAGGGGGCTTGGGTCTCCCGCAGCAGGACCTGCTCATAGGAAAGCCCCAAAGAAGCCTGCAACTGGCCGGTGAGCAGATAGCTAAGCCCCGCCGAACCGCGTAAGCTGTCCAGATTAAACCGCCGCAAGTCCTGGTTGTGCTGATCCGTATGGCTCCGTTCTGCCTGGGCGAAGGCCGCAGAAAGGTTCCATCCGGGAAAGCCTTCGCGGACCGGGGTGTGGATATAGGCCGCTGCGCTCATCCAGCCGCTATTGCTATACAGGGCGCCGATAAAACATTTATCGTTTAATCCAAAGGCATTGGTATCTATAAAGAAGGCTCCAAAACTCGTGCGCCCGGAACCCACAAAAACCATGGGAAGGGGGAATAGCGACCATTTCTCCCTTACCTCTACCATGAGGAGTTTCCCCTTCCCATCAGGGGCCTCCTGAATTTCCACGCTCAGGGGTTCCAGGATCCCCGTGTCCATCACTGCCCCATGGACCGCGTCCTTGTCCAGGTGATCCGCTTCCTGACCCAGGAATTGCTGCAAAGGCCGCTCTGCCACAGACGCTTTGGTCCTCTTGAGGCCGGAAATCCTAATGGCCGTGATAAGGCCCCCTTCTTCCGGGGTTTGGCCATAGGCCCCAAAGACCAGGACTACAAGCCAGGACAGGATAAGGCAGCGCAGGGTGTTCATGTTTCTCTCTCTTGCTTCATAAGACCTTCAGGATGCACCAGACGGCAGGTTCTCTGCTTTCGAGACCCCTTCGTGAAGCCGGAGTAAGCTTGCAGAAAAGGAGACGACCCGGTACCCTAGTATAAGACAAGCCCGCACCCTTGGTATAGAGAAGGCCGGGCTTGCGCTTATGGAGGTAGCGGATGATTGTATGTTGCGGTGAGGCCCTGATCGATATGGTACCGGTGCCGGTTGGGGAAGGCCCGGACAGGGAGACCGGGTTCCTTCCCTGTCCCGGGGGAAGCCCCTATAATACGGCCCTGGCTCTGGGAAGGCTCGGCGTACCGGTACGGTTCCTGGGACAGGTTTCCCGGGATTTCTTTGGGGAACGATTGATCGCAGGGCTCAGGGAAAACCAGGTAGGCACCGAGTTAATCCTCCGCTCGGAAGCGCCTTCCACCCTGGCCTTTGTGCGCCCAGGCCATGAAGGGCAGTACCTCTTTTATACCCAAGGAACCGCAGGTCCCTCCCTTACACCGGCGGATATTCCCCGGTCTCTGCCTGAAGAGACCCGGTGCCTCCTCTTTGGTTCCATTGCCATGACCATGGAGCCCCTCGCCTCGGCCATGGAGTCTCTCATCTTCCGGGAACATACCCAAGCACGGAAGCAGGGCAGGGAGCAGCCCCTTATCTCGCTGGATCCCAATATCAGGCCCTTCATGATCCCTTGCCGGGAAGCCTATATACACCGCTTTGAAACCTGGCTTAAGGTGGTGAGCATCCTGAAGCTGTCCGCAGAGGATCTGGCGTATATCTACCCGGATCAAGACCTGAACACCGCTCTGGAACGGGTCTTGACCCTGGGCGTCCGCTTAGTGCTCCTTACCCAGGGTTCTGCCGGGGCCGGGGCCTTGCTGCGCAGGGACCAGGGCGAAGCCCTCCGGGTACACTGCCCGGGCTTCCCGGTTACCCTGGCAGATACCATCGCCGCGGGGGATACCTTTCACGGAGCCTTCCTGGCATGGCTGTGCTTTCACGGCCTCATGTCCCCTTCCCAGGTGGCCGCCTTGACCGGCGCGGAGCTCACCGAAGCCCTGGGTTTTGCCAATAAAGCCGCGTCCCTGGTCTGTACCCGGCACGGCGCGAATCCTCCAAGCCGGGCGGAACTGGCCGCGTTTACGGGGTAATCATGGGGGGAAATCAGTTCGGCACTATCTTTAGGGTTACCACCTTTGGGGAATCCCACGGTCCTGCCCTGGGCTGCGTGGTAGACGGCTGTCCTGCGGGGGTTCCGCTGGATAGAGAGGCTCTCCGCGGGGAATTACAGCGGCGCCGTCCAGGGGGCGGCGGCCCTGCTACCACCCGCCATGAGGAGGATACGCCGGAGATCCTCTCAGGGGTGTTTGAGGGTAAGACCTTGGGAAGCCCTATTGCCATCATGGTTCGGAATACCAACCAGCATTCCGGGGATTATGAGGCCCTCAGGGATGTGTACCGGCCCGGTCATGCGGACTGGACCTGGGAAGCCAAGTACGGGTTTCGGGATCACCGCGGCGGGGGACGGAGCTCAGGCAGGGAAACCCTGGGCCGGGTTGCGGCAGGGGCCGTAGCCAAGGCCCTCCTCAGGGAATACGGCATGAGGATCCAGGCATGGACTTCCTCGGTGGCAGGCATAGCCGTTCCGGGTCCTCAAGACCCGGGCTTTGATCCGGCGGAAGGGGAACAGAACCCCTTGAGGATACCCCACCGGGAAACCGCTGCCCAGGTCCTGCGGGTGATTGAACAGATCCGTGCCGAAGGGGACAGCGCAGGAGGTACGGTTTCCTGTGTGGTTCACGGGGTGCCTGCGGGACTGGGGGAGCCGGTCTTTGGAAAGCTCGATGCCCTGCTTGCCGGGGCCATGCTTTCCCTGGGGGCTGCCAAGGGCATTGAATTCGGCGAAGGCTTTGCCGCGGCTTGCGGCCGCGGTTCATGCCAGAACGACCGGCCCATCCCGGCTGCGGTACAGGCCCTCCCGCCGCAGGTGCCCGGACTGCGGTACCAGAGCAACAGGGCCGGCGGCATCCTGGGAGGCATATCCACCGGGATGGCCCTGGAATTTCGGGTGGCCTTCAAGCCGGTTCCTTCCATAAGCAAAGCCCAGCAAACCGTGGATCGCCGCGGCACGGTCCGGGAGCTGAGCATCCGGGGCCGCCATGACGTCTGCATGGTTCCCCGGGCGGTCCCGGTAGTAGAGGCCATGACCGCCTTGGTTCTGGCGGACCTCCTGCTCTTACACCGTGCCGATAGGATACGCTCAGAGCCCTACGGGCCCTGCCCCTAAGTTCTCTGCTTCCCCTTAGGCAGGCCCCCCTGCGGGGGAGGGCTTTTCCTGGATTCCCCTGAGCCGTTTGATGATAAGCTCCCCGGCATAGGCGATGTCCTCGGCAGTAAAAGCAAAGGCCACATTATCATCAAAGAGTATCTGGGCTGAGGGCGGGAACTCCTCATCCCCTGCCCAGACCAAGAAGCTGATGTGCAGGCCCGTCATGAATTCAAAACGGTACCCCGCATCCCCCTGGGCCAGGGCTTCTGCATGTAAAGCCGGGTTTTCTTCCATGATGCGCCTAAACCCGGGCAGGTCCTTTCCAAAGGTATAGGCCAAACGGGTGATACACCGGCCCTTAAAGTTTTGGTAATACACCGTTCCCCAGGGGATCTCCTGATAGGAGCGCTGTTTTCCCTGGGGTTCCACGTAGGTGCCTTCGCACAGATAATGCAGGAGGAGGATCTGTTCGGCAGGATTCTGTACCACCCCTCCCCGGGGGTCGTGCAGGGCAAAATCAGGAAAGGCCACGGTATAGTCTGTTCCCATGAACCGCAGGGCAAAGACCGAAGCCTCAGGATCAAAGGGCAAGGCGCAGCGCCGGGCTATGGCCTTTGGATCCAGGGTCTTATATATCCCCAGGTAATGGAAAAAGGGGACCGCGTCTTTCTGATTGCTTCCCTTCTTTTCCGGGAGGCACCGGGAGCCGGTGTTGGCAGTGCTTGTCGTATACATAGGCTAGGCATCCAGGCTGAACAAGGTTCCATCGGTGTGGGGGATGAAACAGGCGGCTACGAATTCGTCCATGTAGGAAGGATGGGAAGAGAGTTCCAGATAGGTCATGCCCCGGCCTATTTCCAGCACTTTTTCCGTGGCGCTGCGGGACATCAGCATCCCGTAGGCCCCGGAAAGGGAGCTGTTGCCGATATAGTGGTACTGTTCCAGGGGCAGATTGGGGAACATGCCGATGCGGATGGCGTTTTTCACATTGATACCGCTGCCGATACCTCCTGAAACATAGACCGCTTCCACCGCATCTATGCTGAAGTCCAGCATGGTGAGCATGGTCCTGATGGCGGAGAAGATCGCTCCCTTGGCACGGATGAAGTTGTCTATGTCCGTTTCGGTCAATATTATATCCCGGCCGCTTTCGCTCTCCTGCGCAAAGGCCAGGATATAGCCGCCTATGCCCCATTCGTCCCGGAAGGTCCGTTTCCCCTCATGGGTGATGCGGCCTTTGGCGTTAATAATGCCGTAGTGAAAGAGCTCTCCAATGGTATCAATCAGCCCGGAACCGCAGAGACCCAGGGGCTTTTGCCCCTCGGGGCCTATGATCCTGAAGGCCGGTTCCAGGGTTTGCCCGTCAATGGTACAGGCTTCGATGGCCCCGTCGGTGGCCCTCATGCCGCAGCTGATGTCCCCGCCTTCAAAGGCAGGTCCTGCAGAACAGGCGCAGGCCATGAGGAATTCCCCGTTTCCAAAGACCAGTTCCCCATTGGTTCCCAGGTCAATGAGCAGGGACAGGGGTTCTTTCCTGAAAATCATGGAGGAAAAGGCCCCCGCGGTAATATCCCCGCCCACGTAGCTCCCGATACTGGGGGCTATCTCCACTTCCGCATCAGGATGCACCCTCAAACCCAGGTCCGTTCCCCGCAAGGTTCCGGTGGCAAAGAAAGCCGGCACATAGGGCTCCAGCCGCAGGTGCTCTGCAGGAACCCCCAAAAACAGGTGGGTCATGGTGGTATTGGCCGCGACGACCACCCGGTAAATACATTCCGGCGGAAGTCCTGCGGTATGACAGATCTGCCGGATCAAGGGCTCTATGCACTCATCGCTTACCGCTTTATGCAGCCGTCCAAGCCCTCCGGGCCGGGTGCTCTCGATGATACGGTTGATGACGTCTGCCCCATAGCGGATCTGGCCGTTACCGGCAGAGCCTACTGCTAAGGCTGCTCCGGTTTGGAGATTTACCAGCAGGATAGATACGGAAGTGGTGCCAATATCTATGGCAAGCCCTGCCAGCACGGGAGCGGCGTTTTCACCGGCTGCTTCGGGGAAGATATCCAGCACGGTGTACTTCTGGTCGGGGTCCTGCCGGAGGACCACGGTGCAAGAGAAATCCGCACCTCGCAGGACCTGGGGCAGCCTGCGCAGGGCATGAAGGCTGAAGCGGATCGACTCGCCGGTGCTCTGGATCTGCTCTGCCAGATCCCACAACAGCCGCTCCCGGTCTGCCCGGGCATCGTCCAGGGCAGGGCTTTTCAGGTGAACCCCTACCAGGCTCAGCCCGTGATCGCCCCAGAAGCTCAGGTCCCGCAGTTCCTCCTGCAATGCCGCGAAGATCCCCTGTTCCCGTCCGGTACTGAGGTCCGTAACTTTCATGCGGCTTTGGTAGGCTAAGGCGCCAGCAGGTACCGCCACGGTGAGATCCGAGCGGATGGTGCTTGAACAGGCCAAACGATAGCCCTGACTGTACTCTTCCGGGGAGATATGCCTGGTTTCCATGCTTTCCACCTCTCCGCTGAGCACCTGGACCCTGCATTTTCCGCAGGTGCCGTTCCCGGAACAGGGGGCGTCAATGGCGAGATTCGCCTGTTTCGCCGCTTCCAAAAGAGTGGTTCCCGGTACGGCGGGAACCCTGAGATCCTTACTCCCTTCAACTTTGAAGGTAATGGTATAGGTCATTGCTTCCATAAGGTTTTAGTGTAACATAGCCCTGGTGATTGGCAATACCTGCTTCAACCTTGCAGTCAGCATCCCCGCAGGGACAGCCCCCTCAGGGCCGGCCTTGCGTCGCGCCCCGACGCCGCCTTACGTCGCGCCTCGACGCAGCCTTACGTCGCGCCTCGACGCTGCCCTGCGTCGTGCCTCGACGCTGAGCGGGGGATTGGAGGGGGGACGCATTGCGGTGTTGATCCAGGCGCCTTACAAAACAGGGAGAAAGGCCGCCTCTACCCTACGCTACTCTGGAAATCTCTGTTTTATCCGGGTACTGTAGCCGTATAAGGACAAAACATGAAATTAACTCATTCTCTCAAATTCCGTTTCAGCCTGCTGTTTCTCATCTTCGTTACCACGCTCTGCGCGGTTATTTCCTTTACCGCCATCCGTTCTTCAGTAGATATAGCATCTGAAATCTTTGCCGATCAGGGAATAGCTATAATTGAGAAAGCGTCGGACTATATCGACGGAGACCGGTTTGAAGCCCTGCTCAACAATCCCGATATGGAAAGCCCCTACTATGTGGAAACCCAGGCAAAACTCCTCAACCTCAAAGAACATTCCGGCGCGGTGTACCTCTACACCATGGCGCCGGTCCAGGGCGAAACCTATATGTTTGTCATTGACGGAAGCGCCCCCATAGGAGAGAGCGATAGCTTTTCCTTTCTTGGAGATGAGGATGATGTTTCCGGCTATGACGAGGCTTTTATGCGGTGCTGGAACACCAGAGCCGTAACCACCGGCAAACCGGCCAATCAGGACGAATGGGGCTGGCTGGTATCCATGTACGCCCCGGTTATCACCTCTTCGGGGAAGATGGTGGGAATCATAGGCTGCGATTTTGAAGCGGAACATCTGGTACATAATATCATGATGGCCCTTATCCGCCAGATTGTCCTGGGAGCGGTTTTCCTCATGCTGGGCCTTGTTATTCTGCTTGTTTTCCTCAGGATGATCTTTCACCCGATTAAGACCATTTACAGCATACTCCAGGAGATTGCTTCCGGCGAAGGCGATCTTACCCGGCGTATCACCCTGTCACGAAAAGACGAAATCGGAGATCTGGCGGATTGCTTCAACCTCACCATGGAAAAAATCATGCATCTCGTAGGGACGATAAAAAACCAGACGGTACGTCTTTACGGCACGGGAAGCGAACTGGCGGCGACCATGAATCAGACCGCCGCAGCGGTCAATCAGATAACGTCAAGCGTACAAACTATCAGAAAGAAGATTATGAACCAGTCGGCGTCGATAAGCGAAATCGGCGCCACCATGGAACAGATCACCCGTAACATCGAAAAACTTGAGGGCAGCGTGGGAGACCAGGCGTCCAGCGTTTCCCGGTCGTCTTCGGCCATTGAACAGATGCTGGCTAACATTAACCGGGTTACCCAAAAGCTGATGCATAATGCGAACAATGTAAGCCGGCTTACCACTGCTTCGGAAGAAGGCCGGCAGAGCCTGCGGGAGGTATCACAGGAGATCGAGGATATCGCTAAAGAGTCCGAAGGCCTTTTGGAGATCAACTCGGTTATGCGGACCATTGCAAGCCAGACCAACCTGCTTTCCATGAACGCCGCCATCGAGGCCGCCCATGCCGGGGAAGCGGGCAAAGGTTTTGCCGTGGTTGCCGAGGAAATCCGCAAACTGGCGGAGAATTCCGGCGGGCAGTCAAAGAATATTTCCTCCGTCTTAAAGAAGATCAAAAGCCGCATTGACCTCATAACCAAATCCACCAACACGGTACTGGATAAATTCTCTGCTATTAACGGCCAGATACAACTGGTTTCGGAACAGGAAAGCCAGATACTGGCCTCCATGGAAGAGCAGGGCGCAGGCAGCCGTCAAATACTCGAATCGGTAAGCACCCTGAACAAGCTAACCGAAAAAGTTAAACAGAGTTCAATAGAAATGCTTGGGGGCAGCCATGAAATTATGGAAGAGAGCGACCGCCTCGAAAGGGCCACCCAAGAAATCAGCGGCAACATAACCGAAATGGACGCGGGCGCCGGACAGATCAATGCCGCGGTAAACCGGGCTAATGAAATCAGCGTGATAAACAAGGAGCATATCGGCGCCCTTGCAGCGGAGGTCGCCAAATTTAAAGTGGCCTGAGGCAAGACGGCAGGGATGAGGCCGCCTTTGCCGGGTACTAGTTCCTTATATTTACGCTACCCTCTTTTAAGACAGTCCAGGAAACAGGATTTACCGTGCCGTCTTTGAGGAAAAGACTGCCGTAACCTTGGGGCCTCTGAAGAAACCGCAGGGTCATTTCAAGCCGCTGACCTTGCAGCATCCGCAGCTTCGATTCTTGCTCCGGGGGATACACCGCGTAGACCTTATTATCCTCTTCGCTCAAGATGCCCACATAGGTATGGGGCTCGTTCCCGTATACTTCCACCCGACAGCGTATAGTTTGTGCAGGGGCCGACATACAGGCGGCTAGCAGACAAACCATGAGCAAGTCCCCTGCCTTGAGCGTCCCTGGCTGATGAGCCATAGCTACCGTATCATAAGGTACAGTTCAATCTTTGGCTCCGAGGGTTTCTGGAACCGGATCTGTACCGTATCGGTGTTTACCTGCTGCCACTCATCCAGGGATTGGACTATCACCGAATAGCCGGGCATATCAAACTGATAGTTCCCATCCCATATTAAGGGCCCGGTGTAGTCATAGGGGATAACATCATAGCCTCTGAAAGTATCGGGTATGGTCCACAGGTCAAACTTCGTGAAGGTATACTCATAGTCATATACCTTCTTCGTTACGCTCGTATCAAAAGAAAGGGTTCCTTCAGGTTTATACTCACCGCTGTAGATGAAGACTTCCCCGTAGCGGCTCAAGGCTTGGGCAAAGGAAACCTGGGCGCTTGCCAAAAGCGCCTCGTTGAGGGAGGCTTGATTGGCTTTCTTATTCTCCATGATGGCTTTGATAAGATCCGCCCCGCCGTAATTCCGGGCCAGGTAGGCGCCGAAGGCATAGACATTGGCATAGGAAATCAATACCTCATCCCCTGAAAGCCACTGGGTTATGCCGGCTGAATTATAGTTATCAAGAAAGGTGGGGATCCTGCTGGGAATAGGATGGTGCTCATTGTCTGCGAGTATCCCGATCTTCGGAGCAATCACGTCCTCTGCCAGGAGGGAAAGCATTTCATCGTACCAGGTTTCAGAGGACTGCTTCTCCTGGAGTCCTTTCCTATTGAAATGGATCATGTGCTGAAATTCATGGGCCAGGGTTGAATAGATGGCCTCGGGGTAGGCATCTGCAAAGAAGGCATCAAGATAGAAGAGTTCCCCCAGGTTTGTTTTCGGCTTTGACTGGGAACTATCCAGCATTGACTGATCATAGAAATCTTTTGCCCAGAAAAACCCAAAGACCCCGCTGGTTTGGGACGCGCTATAATCATAGTCAATATCATACACCAGGATGTGCACGGCCGGGTCCTTATCAACCCCTCCGTAGCGGGGGTCTGTTTCGGGAAGGCCCCCTCCGTACTCATAGCCGAACAGGGACGTTTCATACTGATAGATAGCTTCAAACTTTTCCGCCATTTCCTCGGCTTGGCTTTGGGTGAGCTGATTATCCCTATACTGCTCAGGGTTATCACTGTAATTTGCATCGGCCAGCCATACCTTGCTATGCGTCGATAGGGCCCGCAAAACCGCGGGTATTTGGATCCACTGACCGCTCATACCTTCTACCCAAAAGGTTTTGGCAGCTCCCAGGGAGGCAGCGGCAAAAGCCGGCTCCTGTATAGCGCCGTAGCGGTTCTCCTTATGGCTGGGCTCTTTGAGTTCTACAGGAGGGGGATTACGGGCAAATGCCTGAGCCCCGCTATGATCAAAGCGGGTAATGGTTTGATTCCCCAGGATAAACCGGCCGCTTTCCCTGGGGGTTTTAAGGGGAAGGGAGCCCTGGGGAACACTAGCCACTGTCTGGCTTGCAAAGCTTTCCCGGGGGACCCCATAGCCGGTCTGAGCAGCACTTACCCGGTATGGCGAGGTGTTTACCTTGATGAGAAAAAGGCTGTGCCCTTGCACCTGGCTAAGGGTCATGTCCGTGGTTTCGGTTTCGGTAAAGCTAATCTGCTGTACCGCTTCACCTTGATAGACTTCCTTTGGATTCACCTTGGGGATGATGATGTGAAGCTTGGGGGGCGGCTTTTCTGGCGTTGTCGTTGGCGTTGTATCCAGCGGGGGGCATCCCGGCAAGACCGCGATACCCAGGGCGATACATCCCAGCCACAGTCCATGTTTATAGGGTTTCATGCTGTTTCGGTTCCTTTATTCCCTAAGGATACCCGGTATTCCCGTGACATGCAACGCGAGGCCGGGGTCATTAGTGCTCGAATACGCTACGGGAGCGGCGCCCCTATGCTTCCGCGGTAGAGTACCTTGGGGTAGACGGTGATCCCTAGGCGTTTCTCCAATGCTGCCAGGCGGCGCAGCTCTTCCTCATCCCCCAGGCTCACCATCACCCCTCGCTGCCCGGCCCGGCCGGTACGGCCTGCCCGGTGTATGTAGCCCTCCTGGTCCGGTACGTCCAGGGCAATCACATGGCTAATGCCGGGAATATCGAGCCCCCGTGCGGCAAGGTCGCTTGAAACCAGGACCCGGGCCCTGCCGGCTTTGAAGTCATCGATGGAGTGCTTGCGGGCCTTTTTGTCCATCTCACTGTAAAGCCCCACCGCAGCTATCTGGTGGTATTGCAGCTGAGAGACGATGTTCCCCACCTGCCCTCCGCTTTTGTTGAAGAGCAATACCTTCTTCCCCTTGGTAGCCGCCAGAAATGAACGGACCAGGGAAATCTTTCTCCTGGCCTCGCTGAAAAAGGCCCAGTGCTGGATACGCTCCCGAAGGATCTCCTGCTCTTCGCTTTCAACGGTAAGGACCGGCTCCCCCATGAGGGGAAGGAGCCGCTCCCGGCTTCGCTTAGACAGGGTTGCCGAACAGGCCGTGCTTTGACGGCTAGGATTGATACGCCTGAGCAAGTCCTGGGTCTCAGGGAAGGCTTCCTCCGCAATAAGCCGGTCCCCCTCATCCAGGACCAGGGCCTTGACCTGGCCGAGCTTGAGCTTCCCCATCCGGGCCAGTTGCAAGAGCCGGGAAGGGTTTCCCACGATGATCTGGGGTTTGTCCTTTTTAAGGGTCTCTATCTGCCGGCTTATATTTGCAGAACCTATGATGAGGCTCAGCTTGAGCAGGGCCTTTCCAGAACCTTCGCTCAGCAGAAAATCCCCTTCTTCCTTAATCTGCGAACAGAGTTCCAAGGTAGGAGCCAGGATCAAGAGCAGCGGCCCGGCAGCAGCGGCAGCAGGGCTCAGGTCCGCAGCCAGAAGCCGCTCAAACAGGGGCAAGAGGTAGGCAAAGGTCTTTCCCGTCCCTGTAGCCGCATGAAAGAGCAGGTTCTCCCCGGTTAAGAGCCGGGGAATAGCCAGTCTCTGTATCTCCGTGGGATGGTGAATCCCCCGTTCCGCCAGTCGCCGGATAAAAAAGGGGGATATCCCCAGATCCGTATAGGAAAAAGCGGTATTTCCTGCCATACCTGTCCTCTCTGTTTTGGTACTATTCATGTGATGCCCTCCTAGATAAGCTGCTTTTCTCGCCACCTGCCGCGAAGCCAGCGCCAGGTATATGCGGTTCCCCGAACCAGGAAATCCCCTGCCATGCCTATCCATATCCCCACTGCGCCAAAGCCAAAACCATAGGCTAAGACATAGGAAAGGCTTATGCGAACCGTAAACATGGACAGGCCCGCGAGGATCATGCAGTACCGGGCGTCCCCTGCGGCCCGCAGCGCATTGGGCAGGGCAAAACTGAGGGGCCAGGCAATGGAGGAAGAGATACAGTGAATTGATAAAAACTGTTTGGCCAAGTCCTGGGCCTCGGGGCTGAGTTTAAAGCAGTTCACCAGGGGTTCCAAACCTGCAAAGATCAGCAGGTTTGAACAAATCAGCACCCCATAGGATAAACCGACGAGCTTTTTGGTGTATACCTTGGCTGCTTCATAGTCCCGGGCCCCTATGCACTGGCCCACAATGGTCAGGATGGCCATGCCAAAGCCCTGTCCCGGCATATAGATAAAGGAACCAATGGAGCTGGTAATCGCATTGGCTGCAATGGCTGAGGTCCCAAAGGTACTCACCAAGCGGGAGACCAGGAGTTTACCGATTTGGAACAGGGAGTTTTCCAGTCCGCTGGGGATTCCTATGTTCAAAATACGGCGGATCATGGCCGCATCCAGGGGGGTTTTGGCTATCCCCACAAGAGAAACCGGCCCGGCTCCGGGAGACCTGAGCAGGGCAGTCAGGACCACCGCTGCCACGGCCCGGCTCGCCAGGGTAGCAACAGCCGCACCGGCAACCCCCAGGTGAAAGACGAAGATGAGCAGGGCATTCCCCCCTATGTTCAAGGCATTTACCAAGAGAGCCACCAGCATGGTTACCCGGCTTTTGCCCATGCTGCGGAACAGGGAGGCCCCGGCATTATAAACCGCAAGAAAGGGATAGCCCAGGGCACTGAGCCAAAAATACGTCTCTGCGGCGCTGCGCACCTCTGGGGCAAGATCCCCATAGATAAGGCTCAAGAGCAGCCTATAGGAGAGAAGGGTGAGGCTCATGATGATGAGGGATACCAAAAGGCTCACATACATGAGCTGCTTGGAGGCGCGGCTTGCATTCTTGAGGTCTCTCCTGCCTATGTACTGGCTGACCACCACCGAACCTCCGGTGGCAAGGGACCCAAAGGCAATGACCAGCAGCACATTGATGGCATCCACCAAGGATACCCCGGAAACCGCGGTCTCTCCCACGGTGCTTACCATCACCGTATCCGCGATACCTAAGGTAACATTGAGGAGTTGCTCCACGATGAGGGGCCACAGAAGATGGAAGAGTCTGGCATTGGTCCAGTGCTCCCTTAGAGACATTGCATTCAAAAAAATACCTTGCTCAATGAAATCTCGGTCATACCGGCAACCCCGGTGAAAGGGCATAGTCCTTTCACCGGATAGGCAGGCTGCACCTTAGGGGGCTATCCGCTTCCGGTCCCGGGGAAAGAGGCTTGCTTCCTTGATATTGCTTAAGCCCAGGATCTTCTGGGTGAGCCGCTCGCAGCCTACTGCAAAGCCGCCATGAGGAGGACAGCCGTATTGAAAGGCCCGGTACCCTGCAATGGTTTCCTCTTTCAGGCCGAACTTAGGCAGGACCTCCAGGAGGGCCTTATAATCGTGCTGCCGTCTGCCTCCGGTGGTGATCTCCAGCCCCCGAAAGAGCGCGTCAAAGCTCATGGTTCTGGTGGCATCCAGGGGGTAGGTATAAAAGGGCCGGTATCTGCGGGGAAACTCATTGACAAACACCAGATCCGTGCCCTTTTCCTGCAGGGCCCACTCGCAGAGGAGCCGTTCCGCCTCAGGGTTGATATCAAAGATCCGCGGACCGGGCTTTTTCCCTGAAGCGGAGACCCCATTGGCTATGCTCAGGGCCTCTTCGTAAGGAATGATGGGGGCTCGTTCCACTGCCTGGGCATCGGGAACCTGGGCCTTCCACAGGGCCAGTTCCTCGGCGTTTTTGCGGGCCACCTCGCTAAAGATATGGGAGAGCAGCCCCTTTTCCAGGGCGATAAGGTCCTTTTCAGATGCAATAAAGGCCATCTCCACATCCAGGGAAACGTACTCGTTCAGGTGCCGGGGGGTGTCGTGTTTTTCCGCCCGGTATGCCGGGGCCACCTCAAAGACCCGTTCCAGGCCGCTGGCTACCATGATCTGCTTGTAAATCTGGGGGGACTGGGCGAGGTACATCTTCTTATCAAAATAGGCCACTTCAAAAAGCTCGGCTCCCCCTTCGGTACCGCCTCCCACGAGCTTGCTGGTCTTGATTTCCGTAAAATCCTGTCCCCGCAGGTACCGGGAAAAGGCTTCGATGATGGTGGACTGTACCTTGAAGATGGCCCGGATTTTGGGGTTCCGCAAGGACAGGGCCCTATGGTCCAAGACAGCCTCAAGGCCTATCTTTCCTATATCGGCATTGACCTGGTAGGGGAGGTCCGGGGCGGATCGGGCACTATATTCCAGGGTATGGACCCTCAGTTCCACGCCTCCCGGAGCCTTTTCATTCAGGGTGGGAACACCCCGCACCTGGATCACGGATTCCAGGGTGAGGCCGGATATATCCACCTTCTCAGCTTCGGACAAGAGGAGTTGCAGCATACCGGAGCGGTCCCGCAGGATAATAAAGGTGACGCCTCCCAGTTCCCGAATCCGGTGTACCCAGCCGTATACTTCCAGGGTTTCGCCGGGCCTATCCCGGCAGGCTTGTGCTATATCTTTTGCGAGAACACGCATCGTTTCTTCTCCATAAGGTATATCCTAGTGATACATCTTAAGAATGTAAATAAGCCCCCCAGCCCGCCAGCGGGTTTAAAGCCCATGATGGGCAGTGGCGGTAAGGGAAAGAAGCGCCCCTTGCCTCTGGCTTGGGGTGATCAGGACGCACATCCGGGGGCTTTCGTCATTGCGAGGGCGAAGCCCGAAGCAATCCAGACCGGGCACTCCACGCAGTGGATTGCTTCGCTTCGCTCGCAATGACGGGGGGCCCCTTCATATGAAAAAGCCGAAGACCCCAAGCTATTCCGCCAGCCAGCGGGTCTAAAGCCCATGACGGGCAGTGGTGATAAGGAGGCACATCCGGGGGCTTTCGTCATTGCGAGGGCGAAGCCCGAAGCAATCCAGACAGAGCACTCCACGCAGTGGATTGCTTCGCTCTGCTCGCAATGACGGGGCGGGGCCCCCTTCATATGAAAAAGCCGAAGGCCCCCACCCACCAGCGGGTTTAAAGCCCATGACGGGCAGTGGCGGTAAGGGAAAGAAGCGCCCCTTGCCTCTGGATGAGCAGGACAGCGTTCCGGGGGTGGCGGGGGCTTTCGTCATGGCGAGGGCGAAGCCCGAAGCAATCCAGACCGGGCAGTCCACGCAGTGGATTGCTTCGCTTCGCTCGCAATGACGGGGGGGCCCCATTCATATACAAAAGCCGAAGACCCCAAGATATGTCCGCCCGCCAGCGGGTCTAAAGCCCATGACGGGCAGTAGTGGTAAGGACGCACATCCGGGTAGTGGACGAAATACGTGGCGGGCTTGGCAAAGAGCGTGATAAAGTATTACCAGTAAACGAATTATAGTGGGAAGAAACAGTAGAGCAATATATTTCGCACACCACCCACATCCGGGGGCTTTCGTCATGGCGAGGGCGAAGCCCGAAGCAATCCAGACCGGGTAGTCCACGCAGTGGATTGCTTCGCTGCGCTCGCAATGACGGGGGGGGGCCCCTTCATATGAAAAAGCCGAAGACCCCAAGCTATTCCGCCAGCCAGCGGGTCTAAAGCCCATGACGGGCAGTGGTGGTAAGGGAAAGAAAGTGTTTTTCGATTGACATTCTTTGGGTAAGAATTTAGACTATCTTCATGCTTTTGAAACCGGCAGGCAACAAGACAGCATACACGGCTCACGGCTCACGGCTCACGGCTCACGGCTCACGGCTCACGGCTCACGGCTCACGGCTCACGGCTCACGGCTCACG
>JAITEL010000041.1 GCA_031282065.1 Treponema sp. | reverse complement strand
GCCGGTCGTTAGCGCTTGATTGTTAAGGCTCGCAAATAATTACCAGCCTCTCGCAATTATTTGCCGGCCGCTCATCATTAAGGGAAAAAGCGGAATCCGCTAACGATACGCGCCGCGCCATCTTTTATTTTTTTATAAAAAGGGTTTATTACCCCGCGGGGGCGGGTGAGCAGCCTGCTGCTGGTCAGCTCCTTGTGGGTTTCCGGGACGATCCCGCCCACCTTGTAGAAGGCCACCGCGCCGTTGTAGCGCAGTGGACGAGGCGGGTGTTTCACGATGATTTGCAGGTATTCGCCGCCTTCCAGCGTGAAGGGGACGACTTCCGCGGGGTCGGGCACATCGGTACGGATGGTGTCTTTTTTCTGAAGGCCGAAGTCCAGGAGGATTTCGGGGCTTACCGCGTCCAGCGGGCCGGGGTCGAGGTAGGCGTTCTTTATCTTGCGGATGTTTTTCGTCAGGTCCTCACGCTTTTCCCTGCAGTCTTCCCGGTCGAGTTTGCCCGCATTGGGCGCCTAGGCGGCATGGTAAGCGGCGGTGTAAGCGGCCAGTTTCGCGGTATTACCGGTTACGAGGGAGGCGGGGATGCTCAGCAGGGCCGCGTGGGCAACCGTCCCGGCGCTGAAGGTGGTCGCAAAGGAAAGAAATTCCGTCTCTGGAGCGGAAAATGCGTCATTACTCATGGTTTACTCCTTATGAGGAAGAAGCATTCCCTTAGGCGGAAGCAGGGGAAAGGCCCGGATGCACCGCTGTCTATACCGAAAAAACAATACTTTTTCTTAGCAGAGGCATTATTTTTTTTTATTTTTGTTGACAGGCTGCATGAGCTCTTTTACACTGATAAGACTTTATTGAAGATGGATAGGAATGAACCATGGATGCTGAACAGGTGGTATTGCAGGTAAACGGTGTGCCGGTGCGCGGTCCGGCGCACAGGAAACTGCTGGATTTTCTCCGGGAAGACCTGGGCCTCACCGCGGCAAAAAACGGCTGCGGGTCCGGAGCCTGCGGGGCCTGTACCGTGCTGATAGAGGGAAAACCCCAGCGTGCCTGTATTCCCACCCTGGCAAAGCTTGCGGATAAGCAGGTGATTACCCTGGAAGGGCTTTCCCCCCGGGAACAAGAGGTCTATGCCTATGCCTTTGCCCAGACCGGCGCAGTGCAATGCGGCTTTTGCATTCCCGGGATGGTGATGAGCGCCAAAGCCCTGCTGGATAGCGATCCTGATCCGGATGATAGGGCTATCCGTAAAGGCATCCGTTCCAATATTTGCCGGTGTACCGGGTATGTCAAGATAATTGAGGGCATCCGCTGCGCGGCCCGCCTGTTCCGTGATCATGCCCCGGTACCCAAACCCGCGTTTACCGGCAGCCTGGGGGAGAACTTCCACCGGGTAGATGCCCTTGCAAAGACCCTGGGTACGGGAAAATACGTGGATGACCTGGTTTTTGAGGGAATGCTCCATGCTTCTGCGGTCCGTTCCGCCTATCCCCGGGCTCGGGTGCTCAAGATCACCACGGCCGCTGCCCGGGCCCACGCTGACTGTGTGGCGGTCCTGACCGCCGAAGATGTTCCGGGAAACATCAAAATCGGACACCTGGAGTTTCTTTCAGACTATGATGTGCTGATCGCTGAAGGGGGCATCACCCGTTTCATCGGTGACGCCCTGGCAGTGGTGGTAAGTACCCGCAAAGAAAGCCTCCAGGCCATAAAAGAGCTGGTCTCTGTGGACTATGAAGTCCTGCAGGCCCTGACAAGCCCCATGGCGGCTATGGCAGAGGGAGCTCCCCTCCTCCATGCTAAAGAACGGAATATCCTCTCCCATGAACACCTGGTCCGCGGGGAAGCGGAGGCGGTCCTTGCCCGGTCGGCCTATGTGGTAAGCCGTCATTATTCGGTCCCCTTTACCGAACATGCCTTCATGGAGCCGGAATGTGCCATCGCGGTTCCTGCCGGGGATAGAGGAATTACCCTCTATTCGGCAGGCCAGAGTGTCTACGACGAACAGCGGGAATGTGCCCGGATGCTGGGCATTGCTCCTGAGCAGGTCCATGTCAAAGGCCAGTTGGTAGGAGGCGGTTTTGGAGGCAAGGAAGATATGAGCGTTCAGCATCATGCCTGTCTTGCGGCATGGTGTCTTAAAAAACCGGTAAAGGTCCTGTTAAGCAGGCAAGAAAGTATCAATCTGCACCCGAAACGGCATGCTATGGAAATGGATTTTACTACCGGCTGCGATGCCGCGGGCAAGCTCACCGCCATGAAAGCGGTGATTGTAGCCGATACCGG
This sequence comes from Treponema sp., assembly GCA_031282065.1. Classification (GTDB taxonomy): domain Bacteria; phylum Spirochaetota; class Spirochaetia; order Treponematales; family Breznakiellaceae; genus JAIRLU01. Next base: position 13,895 of record JAITEL010000041.1, on the reverse strand, counting down.
GGCCTATGCTTCCCTGGGCGGTCCGGTCTTACAGCGGGCCTGTACCCATGCGGCAGGTCCCTACAATTACCAGGTGATCGATATTGACGGTAAGGCGGTGTATACGAATAACCCTCCGGGAGGGGCCTTTCGGGGCTTTGGGGTCTGTCAAAGCTGTTTCGCCATAGAAAATAACCTCAACCTCCTGGCAGAGCAGGCGGGCATTTCTCCTTGGGAGATTCGGTACCGGAACGCCATTAGGCCGGGGCAGGTGCTGCCCAATGGCCAGATAGCCGGGGACGATGTGGAGTTGGAAGCCTGTCTGCGGGCGGTGCAGGAGACCTATGACCAGGCCCGATCGCAAGGGAAAGTCGTGGGTATTGCCTGCGCCTTAAAGAACGCGGGGATTGGGGTAGGGCTTCCTGATATAGGCCGTTGCATCCTTTCGGTAGAGCAGGGGATGATCCACATACGCACCAGCGCTGCATGTATCGGTCAGGGACTTGCCACGGTTACCACCCAGATGGTTTGTGAAACCCTGAAGATCCCACCGGAAAAGGTGGTGGCCGAACCCCCGGACACCCGGCGTACTCCGAACTCAGGGACCACCACCGCCTCACGGCAGACCGTATTCACCGGAGAGGCAACCCGCCAGGCCGCGCTCAAGCTGAAAGCCGCGCTGGAAGCAGGAGGAGGCGACCTTGCCCGTTTGGAAAGGCAGGAATTTTTCGCTGAGTTTTCAGGCGTAACCGATCCTATGGGAAGCGATAAACCCAATCCCGTGAGCCATGTGGCCTATGGCTATGCCGCAACAGTGGCCATTCTGGAAGATACGGGTAAGATAGAAAAGATCGTCGCTGCCTATGACTTGGGTACCGTGGTCAACCCCAAAGCCGCAGAAGGGCAGATCGAGGGAGGGATCCTCATGGGTATGGGCTATGCCCTTACCGAAGACTTCCCTCTCGAGGAAGGCTATCCCAAGGTGAAATACGGAACCCTGGGACTGATTCGGGCTACTGAAGCGCCGCCTATGGAGATCATCCTGATAAAACCGCAAACCCCTGCTCCTCTGGCGTATGGGACAAAGGGAGTAGGTGAATTGGCCACCATCCCGGTATGTCCGGCCATAAGCGGGGCCTATTACGCCAAGGACCGGCTCCTCCGGAGCAAATTGCCTATGGAAGATACTTTCTATAGAAAAAAATAAGCCCCGGGAAGGCCTAAGGAGATACGGACCGTATGAAAAGAGATTCTGAAACCGATACGCTCATCATCAATTCCTATAAAACCACTATTGATGCCTTGGCGTCCTATTTGGGAGAGGCCTTTGAAATCGTACTTCATGACCTGGGGGATCTGGATCATTCGATCATCAAGATTGTCAACGGCTTTCACTCGGGACGCAAAGAAGGTGCGCCCATCACGGATCTTGCCCTGTTGATGTTGGAAAAGATCAATAAAGGTAAGAGCGAAAGAAACGATTCTGAGCGGTTTAGCACCTACTATTCTAAAAGTAAATACGGTAAACCGGTCAAATCCACAACTATGGCAATTTTCGGAGAGAACGATACGGCGATTGGGCTGTTGTGTATTAATATGTACCTGGACAGCCCCCTTACCTCCCTGCTGCAATCCTTTTCCTTGGATGATTCGAGAGCCTATATAGCTGAAAGTTTTATCAATGATTCGGATGAATTGATAATCCGGGTTCTGGAAAAGGTGAAGCATGAGGTAACCCAGGATACGACTATTTTAGCTTCTCAAAAAAACAAAGAGATCATAACCCTTTTATATCACCAAGGGATCTTCAAATTAAAGAACGCCGTTAAAATCATCTCTGAGAATCTGGGGATATCCCGGAATACGGTGTATATGCATGTCCGGACCCTGGAAAATACAGAACGGCTGGCTTGAAGTTCCGGGATGTTTCATCCTTGATAAGGGAAAGCCGCTCACTTGAATAAAAAAAATTTTAGTGTTTGACAGGACATTATACCAGTGCTATAATATGTTCATGGTTATGGTAAAGGAGTGTTGTATATAGTGAAAGAGCCGATTAAGTGGGTAAAAAATACCATGCCTAAAACCGATTCGGTGCCCCCTATGAACCTCATGACTGAAGGGGAGATACAGAAAGCCTGGAATTTTCACCGGAGTTTTCCGTGCTATCAGGTAACGCCGCTGGTTACTCTTCCCCATTTAGCGCAAAGGCTGGGAATCCGAGCGCTCTATCTCAAAGACGAGTCTTATCGCTTTAACTTGAATGCCTTTAAAGTCCTCGGTGGTTCTTATGCAATTGCACGATTCATTGCACAAAGGCTGGGACAGGATATTTCCACTTTGCCCTATGCAGTGCTTATTTCGGATACAATCAAAAAAAAGCTTGGGGATAGGACTTTTTATACGGCTACCGACGGGAACCATGGACGGGGTGTGGCTTGGGCAGCGCATACCCTGCATCAAAGGTCGGTGGTGTTTATGCCCACCGGTTCTTCCCAGACCCGGCTGCAAAACATTTTAAAAGAAGGTGCTGACGCACGGGTTACCGATTTGAACTACGATGAGGCGGTGTGTTTTGCCTATGAGCAAGCGTTACACGATCCTCAAGGGGTTATGGTGCAGGATACTGCATGGGAGGGGTATGAAGAGATTCCTGGGTGGATCATGCAGGGCTATGGGACCATATCCTATGAAGTACACCAGCAGCTTGCCCAGTACGGAGTGTCCCAGCCTACCCATATCTTTGTTCAAGCTGGGGTCGGTTCCTTTGCAGGTTCGGTACAGGGGTATGTTGCCCAGGTGTATACGGAGCAACCACCAGTAGTAACCGTAGTAGAAGCTGCTGTTGCAGACTGCCTGTACCGTTCAGCGAAAGAAAACACGCTCGTTTCAGTGGGGGGCAGCTTGCAAACCATCATGGCCGGTCTTGCATGCGGCAGGGCAAATACGATTTCCTGGCAAATCCTTAAACAGCACAGTGGGTATTTTGTTTCTGCGCCTGACTGGGTTGCTGCTAAGGGAATGCGAGTCTTGGGTGCGCCCCTTCGAGGAGATAGACAGGTTATCTCAGGAGAATCTGGGGCTGTAACGACCGGCCTTCTTACGGCGATGCTGGAAAATGACGAGTACCGGGATTTGCGGGAGAGCTTGGGGCTACAAGCAGATTCGGTAGTGCTGGTAGTCAGTACTGAAGGGGATACGGATCCTGAGCGATACCGGAGTATCCTTTGGGATGGGGAATTGAGTTCAGTATAGGGGCAGTTCAGCGTAGTGGAAGGTTCTTTATTTTTTTACGGGAATATGTTAATGACAGGTTCTCCTGTGTGATAAAGACTATGAAAAAAGGGATCAGGTAAAGCAATGGGTGCATTGCAACCTGGCATATTGAAAGCTATGGAGCAAGAAATGGATTTTGCGGCGATTAAGAAGGCAGCAGAGGCTTACGAAGCTGATATGACTAAGTTCCTGCGAGATTTGGTGCGGCTTCCCGGTGAAAGCTGTGGTGAAAAGGAAACTGCGGCGCGGATCGTGGAAGAGATGAAAAAACTTGATTTTGATGAAGCGGGCATCGACCAGATGGGCAACGTCATCGGGTACATGGGTACTGGTAAAAGGCTCATCGCCTTTGACGGACACATCGACACGGTGGGTGTAGGAAACAGAGACAATTGGAAGTTCGATCCCTTTGAAGGATATGAAACCGCTGAAGAAATCGGTGGTCGAGGAACCTCAGATCAACTAGGAGGACCGGTAGCCGCGGTGTACGGAGCAAAAATCATGAAAGACTTAGGACTTTTGAATGATCAGTACCGGGTCCTGGTTACCGGTACAGTACAGGAAGAAGACTGCGATGGATTATGCTGGGAGTACCTTATTAAAGAAGAACATATCCGGCCTGAGTTCGTGGTGATTACCGAGTCGACCAACGGCAACATTTACCGGGGACACCGGGGACGCATGGAGATCCGGGTTGAAGTGCAGGGGGTTTCCTGCCACGGGTCAGCCCCTGAGCGGGGGGATAACGCAATCTACAAAATGGGGGAAATCATCGGTGAAATAAAAGCCCTCAATGAACGGCTCAAAAATGATCCCTTCCTTGGTAAGGGGACTTTGGCGATCTCTCAGATTTACTTCAGTTCCCCGTCCCGGTGCGCGGTGGCGGATATGTGTGCCATTTCTATTGATCGAAGGCTCACCCAGGGAGAAACCTATATTTCTGCATTGGACGAGATTAAAGCGCTCCCTACAGTAACAAAATACGGTGCTACCGTAATCATGTACCAATACGATCGTCCCAGTTATACCGGTGTGGTCTATCCCATAGACTGCTATTTCCCTACCTGGGTTATTCCAGAAGATGCTCCGGCGACTCAAGCAATGGTCCAGGCTTACCAGGGTATGTACGGTAAACCCAAGGTGGACAAGTGGACCTTCTCGACCAATGGAGTGGCCATTATGGGACGGAACGGGATTCCTTGCATCGGCTTTGGACCAGGCAAGGAAGAGGAAGCTCACGCACCCAATGAAAAGACATGGAAAGTGGATCTGGTGCGCTGTGCTGCGGTGTATGCGGCGCTTCCCTCGGTCTATATCGCAGGCAAATAGTTCTCCCTTGAATCCAGGAGAGTTCAAAAAAAGTACCATCCAGGAACCTTACCCATAGGAAGGGGTTTCTGATATAAGGAGATAGTGTAATGACCTATGTTAAACAGTTTACCCGTAAACTGGATCAACTCAATTTTAAGAACCTGTACCAAGGGGATTTTTTCCTTACCTGGGAGAAAACCTTTGATGAGATTATCGCTACCTATACGGTGGCCGATGCGCTACGGGCGCTACGGGAAGACAATGTTTCGACGAAAATTTTCGATAGCGGTCTGGGCATTTCCCTGTTCCGAGATAATTCAACCCGGACCCGGTTTAGCTTTGGTTCAGCTTGTAACCTGTTGGGCCTTGAAGTACAGGATCTAGACGAGGGAAAATCTCAGATCGCCCACGGAGAGACGGTACGGGAAACCGCAAACATGATTTCCTTTATGGCGGACGTTATCGGCATCCGGGACGACATGTACATCGGCAAGGGAAACACCTATATGCATGCGGTCGCCAAAGCAGTGCGGGAAGGGTATCTTGAGGGGGTACTTGAACAGTGTCCGACCCTCGTCAATCTTCAGTGCGATATCGATCATCCCACCCAAATTATGGCGGATATGAACCACCTTATCCATCATTTTGGGGGGATTGAAAACCTCAAAGGCAAAAAAGTCGCCATGACCTGGGCCTATTCACCCTCTTACGGCAAGCCTCTTTCGGTACCGCAGGGGGTTATAGGGCTGATGACCCGTTTTGGTATGGAAGTAGCCCTGGCCCACCCCAAAGGGTATGAGGTAATGCCGGAAATAGAAGGGATAGCGAAGCAGAAGGCCGCTGCTAGCGGCGGGAAATTTACCATCTCGAATTCTATGGAGGAGGCGTTCAAAGATGCGGATATAGTATATCCAAAAAGCTGGGCGCCCTTTGCAGCGATGGAGAAGCGGACAAAATTATATGGCGATGGCGACTCAGAAGGGATAAAGGCGCTGGAAAAAGATCTCCTGGCAGCAAACGCACAACACAAGGACTGGGAATGTACCGAAAGGATGATGCAGATGACTCGGGACGGCAAGGCCCTGTATCTGCATTGTCTTCCCGCAGATATTTCCGGGGTAAGCTGCAAGGAAGGAGAAGTGGCGGCTTCGGTGTTTGACCGGTACCGGGTGCCTCTCTATAAGCAGGCAAGCCATAAGCCCTACATCATCGCGGCGATGATCTTCTTGAGCAAGGTGAAGTATCCCCAGCAGATGCTCACCGAGCTTGCCTCCCGGAATAAGCGACGTTTTTTCGAAGTCTAAGTAAGGGAAGTTTGACGAACCGTAACGGTCAGAGTAAAGGGGCGAAGGGGGCATGTATTTTCTTTGAAGTTTCCGCTTCGCCCCAGAAGTGCTTTCTCGTTGGTATATCGGTGTAAAGGAGCATCATCGTAAGAAACTATGAAAAAAAGAATGGTTATTGCCCTCGGAGGTAACGCTCTGGGGGATACCTTAAAAGCCCAAATGGTAGCGGTACAGGGGACTGCAAAGGTCCTGGTGGATATGGTTGAAGATGGCTATGCCATAGTGGTAGTCCACGGCAATGGGCCCCAAGTGGGCATGATTAACACTGCCTTTGAAACCGCATCGAAAGTAGATCCCCACTTCCCCCTCTTGCCCATGAGCGTGTGTGTTGCCCTGAGCCAGGGTTACATTGGGTATGATCTGCAAAATGTGCTGCGAAAAGAATTGGATGCCCGGCATCTGAAGGTTCCTGTGGCGACGATCATCACCCAGATTGTGGTTGATCCAGAGGATAGGGCCTTTGCACAGCCCACTAAACCTATTGGTGGTTTTATGACCCAGGAAGAAGCGAATACCCTGGCAGCTAAGGGCGTCCCCGTGATGGAAGACGCTGGTCGAGGCTGGCGTAGGGTGGTTGCCTCGCCCAAGCCGGTGAACATCCTTGAGGGGGAGACCATCCAAAACCTGCTTGAGGCAGGACAAATTCCCATTGCTGCAGGGGGAGGTGGGATTCCCGTAGCCTTGAAGGATGGTCAGTACCGGGGTATGAACGCGGTGGTAGATAAAGACTTTGCTGCCGCAAAACTCGCTGAGGTAATCGGCGCAGATGTACTCATTATTCTCACGGCTGTTGAAAAAGTAGCTATTAATTTTGGCAAACCCAATCAGCAATGGCTGGATATACTCACCCTGGCCGAAGTAGAACGTTTTATCGCCGAAGGTCAGTTTGCCAAAGGGTCCATGTTACCCAAGGTTGAGGCTGCAGCGGAATTTGTCCGGGCAAACCCTAAGCATACTGCGCTCATTACGATGCTTGCCAAGGCAAAAGAAGGTATTGAAGGTAAAACCGGCACGGTGATTACCCAGTAATAGATGCCTCCCGTACAGGGGGAATATTCTGAGGAGGTATTTTATGGAAAAAAAAGCAGGAGTCCCAGAAGATGATCGAAACGTAATTTATCAGCTTGAAGGACGGCCCCGTTTCAGTGTGGCCTTCCCCTTAGGCTTACAGCATGTCTTGTCTATGTTTATCGGGAATTTGGCGCCGGCACTGGTTTTAGCAGGAATTGCCAGCGACCTGACCGGTGAACCGATTATCAGCTCTGAACAGCGGATGCTTATGGTTCAATGCTGTATGTTTGCCTCCAGGGATAACGACCTTGATTCAACTGTACCCCTTAAAACTGGGCAAACAGTACCAAATCGGCGCGGGTTTGCCCCCAGTTATGGGTACAGCCTTCGCCTTTGTGCCGACCATGCGTACCTTAGGCGCTGCATACGGCATTAATGCCGTCTTATTACCATTGGTTTGCATTTGCTACCCGTGGGGGTCCAGTATTTCGCAGGCGGTGCAGGACCAGAAGCCAACGCGGGAATTGCCGCAGGCTTATCTCCCAGGGAAAGGAAGTTCCGATTGGGGTTGCGCTTATAGCCTTACAATACGCTTCATGGCAGAACCTTTTGATAGGCGGTACCGTATTCCTGGTGATCCTCTGCTTGCAGCGTTTTGCCAAGGGTATGGTTAAGATATCGGCCATCCTCATCGGTATTGTGGTGGGCTATATGGTGGCGATTATCCTGGGACAGGTGACGCCGCAGGGTCCCTGTTTGCCGCGATATTTAATACCCTGCCCAATACCGCCTTTGGCCAAAACGCCGGAATTGTGGCTATGACCAAAGTGGTGAACAAGTGGTGTATTGCCACGGGCGCCTTCGTATTGATAATTGCCGGATTCTGTCCGAAGATAGGAGCGGTCTTTTCGGTCATGCCTTCCAGTGTTTTAGGAGGCGCGGTGATTACCGTATTCGCGATGATCATGCTAAACGGGATCAAGCTGTTGTCCAAGGCAGGGTTTTCTGATAGAAACTTGCTCATTCTGGCGATTACCTTTGGGGTTGGTTTAGCTGTGGGGGATAACAAACTCTTAGTTGACCATCTGCCCAGGGTATTACAGTATATTTTCCGAGACACCACCGTAGCCGTGTGTGTGATTTCGGTGGCGGCCAATCTTATTTTCCCTCCTTCCGACGAGGAGAAGGCCCACTTACAGCAGGCCCTAAAGGAAGCGGCAGTGGAGGATGTAAGTTGCTAGGATTTATTGGGGCATGCTCGCATAGAGCTATCCTCGGATGATACTAATTACCATAAGAGAGAAGAGAGGTGTATCATGAGTGAAATAATGCGTCCCCTCGCATTTTCGGATCTGGTCCGTTGGATACAAACGGAAGCAAGGAACAGCAATTCGGTATTTGGGATACGGAAAGACAAATTCTACAGGAACACCAGTGGTGCGGGAATCACCTTATTTGGGACTAGGATTGCCTCACCCTTGGGGCCTGCAGCTGGGCCCCATGCCCAGCTTACCCAAAACATCCTGGCCGCATATCTTGCAGGAAGCCGGTTTATTGAGCTTAAAACCGTGCAGATCATGGACGGCGAGGAACTGCGCAAATGTGTGGCTCGGCCCTGCATCAATGCTATGGATGAGGGCTACAACGTGGAATGGTCCACTGAGCTTACAGTACAGCAGGCTTTTGAAGAGTATGTGAAGGCCTGGTTTCTAGTTCATGTCTTGGCAAAGGAGTTCGCCTTGGAGGACCCTTGCGCGGTTATCTTTAACATGAGCGTGGGGTACAGCCTGGAAGGTATTCAGTCTCCTAAGATCGATACGTATATCGAAGGCATGCGGAACGCCTCTGGTTCACCCATTTGGCAAACCTGTTATGACTACCTGGCAGCTCAGATAGCTTCTTTTGAAAGGTTCACCAAAAAAGATTTAGATGCTATCTCTCCTGCGGTTTCTTCTAGTATTACCTTATCTACCCTCCACGGCTGTCCCAAAGAAGAGATCGAAAAGATAGCCCGCTATCTGCTGGTAAGCAAAGGGATGCATACCTATATTAAATGCAATCCCACCCTGCTGGGGTATGAAAGCGCCCGCCGGATCTTAGACGATATGGGCTATGGGTATATCTCCTTTGATGATCACCACTTCAAGAACGATCTCCAGTTTCCCGATGCAGTGGCGATGCTCCGGCGTTTGCAAGTCCAGGCCAAGGAAAAAGGCCTTTCCTTTGGGGTAAAAATTACCAACACCTTCCCGGTAAGCATTACCAAAAAAGAACTCCCTGGAGAGGAAATGTATATGTCCGGGCGTTCCCTGTTTCCCCTTTCCATTACCGTGGCGCAACGCTTGTCCCAGGAGTTTAACGGCACCCTTTCTATCTCCTATTCCGGTGGGGCAGATTTCTTTAACCTTGCTTCCATCCTTGAAACCGGTATCCGGCCAATTACTATGGCCACCAACCTGCTTAAACCAGGAGGATATGAACGGATCCAACAGCTTGCAGCGCTTGCCGAAACCCTGCTGCCCCGGCTCTCTGGGCTTAGCGGTATCCAGGTACCTACCCTGAATGCCCTGGCAGAGCAACTTTCCCAGCAGAAGCGTCACCGCAAGGAGCACCGGCAGGGGGGCTTACGGAAAACCGCATCAATTCTACCTCTCTTTGACTGTGCAAAAGCGCCGTGTCAAGAGGGAGGCTGTCCCCTCCATCAGCAGATTCCCGCGTATTTGGAAAAAGTCGCTGCCGCTGATTATGCAGGGGCCTTAGCAATTATCCTTCAGGATAATGCCGCACCCTCAATTACCGGTACCCTCTGCGATCACCGCTGTCAACAGATCTGTACCCGCCTTGATTATGATAATTCCCTGGAAATCCGCCAGGCCAAGGGCCTTGCTGCAGAACATGCCCAAGATGCCTACCTCAGTTCCCTCAAAGCAGTTCCCCTTAAGACCGATAGGTCCGTGGGGATTATCGGTGCAGGACCTGCGGGTATAGCTGCGGCAGTATACTTACGGAGAAACGGCGTACCGGTTACGGTGTATGAAAAACGAGATAGCCCCTATGGTATAGTCCAGCATGTTATTCCTTCTTTTAGGATCACCCAGGCGGCTATTGATCGGGATCTGGGGCTTGCAAAAAAGCTAGGGGTTGAGTTCAGTTTTGGCGTAGACGAGCACTATTCCCTAGCCAGCCTTAAAAAGGATCATGCCTTTGTAGTGCTTGCCACTGGAGCATGGAAAGCAGGAACTGCTCCCTTGCGCTCTGGTGAAAGTATAGATGCCCTCAAATTCTTGGAAGAGTTCAAGGCATCAGGAGGCTCACTGGATCTTGGCAAGCAGGTGGCGGTTATCGGCGGTGGCGATGTGGCTATGGACTGCGCCCGGGCGGCAAGACGAAACCTGGGGGTCGAGAAGGTAAGCATCGTATACCGTAGGACACAGGATTTTATGCCTGCCCAGCAGGAAGAACGGGAAGAGGCCTTGGCAGAGGGGATAGCAATCATCGAACTGTGTGCCCCGGAGAGTTTTAAGGCGGGTATCCTGCGCTGTGAAGTGATGCGTCTGGGCGATTACGACGGCTCTGGACGGAGGAGCATTACCGGTACGGGCACCTATATAGAGCTGCCCTTTGATCGGGTAATCGGTGCGGTAGGCGCCCGGGTGGATACCTCCTTGTTTACCCAAAACGGTATAGACCTAAACGATAAGGGCTTTCCTGTCTTGAATGCTGTTCTGGAAAGTTCCGTTTCTGATGTCTACATTGCAGGAGACTGCAAAGCAGGGGCAGCCACTGTGGTCAAGGCCCTGGCAGATAGCAAAACCATAGCCAAAGATATTCTTCGGAAACTCAATATCTCTTCGGATTTTGTGTCCGTGAAACCCCAGCCTGATAGGGAGACCTTGTACGCCAAGAAAGGTGTTCTCGTTCCTTCCCTGTCTGGTAATACCGATGCCTACCGCTGTCTCTCCTGCGGGGAAATTTGCGAACTCTGCTGCGACGTATGTCCGAACCGGGCAAATGTTATGGTGAACCCCGTATCGTCCCTAGACGCCACAGGCCATCAGGTGGTGCATATCGACCGGCTGTGCAACGAGTGCGGCAACTGCGCGGTCTTCTGTCCCCATCAAGGAGCTCCCTATAAGGACAAGTTCACGGTATTTTCCTGCGAAGAAGATTTCACCGACAGTCAGAATAAGGGCTTCTTGTCCCTGGGGGGCGGGGCCTTCAAGGTGAGGCTTACGGACAAGTCGGTAGTTACCTGGTGCGGGGAAGCAGAAGGCATTCCTTGCGAAGTGGCCCAGATGATCGATCTGCTTATGCAGACTTATAGTTATATGGTAACGGAGGTTTAACCATGCTCTTGATTGGAAATGGAAAAGTCGTTACAAGAGATGACGCATGTCCGTTTATTGAAAATGGTGCGGTTGTCATTGACGGTACGGTGATCACCGATGTAGGTGAAACCGGTGTATTAAAGACAAAATACCCGAATGCCGAGTATATGGATGCCCGGGGCCGCTTGGTCATGCCCGGTTTTATCAACACCCATATGCACTACTACAGCACCTTTGCCCGAGGCATGAGTCTTGGGGGTAAACCGGCAAGCACCTTCGGAGAAGTGTTACGGGGACTGTGGTGGCGGCTCGACAAGCAGCTTACCCTGGAGGATGTGTATTACAGCGCAGTAGGGCCCATGATCGACCAAATCCGTTCAGGGGTTACCTCGGTGATCGATCATCATGCCAGCCCCTATGCAGTGGCTGGGAGCCTCTTCAAGATTGCCGAGGCAGCCCAGCACTTCGGTATCCGTAGCAACCTCTGTTATGAGATTTCCGACCGGGATGGGGAATCCATAAAAGATGCGGGTATCAAAGAAAACGTGGATTTTGCGAAGTACTGCAAGGCCCAAAACAACGATATGCTGAAAGCCCTTATCGGACTCCATGCACAGCTTACCATCAGTGAGAAGACCTTGAATCAGTGCCTAGAAGCTTCGGCAGGGGTTGATGTGGGATTTCACATACACGCGGCTGAGGGCATCGAAGATGTGGTTGACGCCTTGGCAAAATACAACATGCGGGTCATTGAACGGCTTCATCACTATAAGGTGCTTTCAGAGAAAACTATAGCGGTTCATTGTATCCACATCACCGATGAGGAAATGGATCTCCTCAAAGACAGCGGCGTCGCGGTAGTCCACAATCCTGAGTCGAACATGGGAAATGCCGTAGGGGTTTCGCCGGTGCTTGCTATGCTCAAGAAAGGGATCCTGGTAGGTATGGGTACCGATGGCTACACTACGGATATGACCGAATCCTATAAAGTAGCGGCGATTTTGCATAAGCACACTGCCCGCCTTCCCTCAGTAGCTTGGGCAGAGCCGCCGCAGATGCTTTTTCAGAACAACAAGCGGATTATGGAACGCTTCATCCACGGTAAGGTCGGTACCCTCAAAAAGGATCACTATGGGGACCTCATCATTGTTGACTATAAGGGGCCTACGCCGGTAAACGAAAACACGATCAACAGCCACATTCTTTTCGGTATCACCGGCAGGCATGTGGATACCACGATTATCAATGGTAACATCGTGATGAAAGACCGGGAACTGGTAGGGATCGATGAAGAGGGGCTTCTCGCAAAATCCAGGGAACAAGCATCAAAGTTGTGGAAACGAATTTAAACCATCCTTTCCGGAGAAGGGCTTTCTAAAGGCTAAGGGGTCATTCCTATGCGAGGAATGACCCGTATGTATGCGAGGCCTAAGGTCTCTCCCACTGTCAACAAGTTAACAGAATGGGATGCCTCTCCTCCTGGGCCCCTCCACAGTTCGATTTGTGGTGGTGGGGGAAATGCAGCTTGTTCAGATATTCTTTTCTCCGTACTTTCCGGTTCGGTCGTACCAGGACTATCCGCCCTCTCATGTGCGGGGAGGCACGGAGACCGGGTTAGGGAGCGGCTTCCGGCACGGTGAGGACCAGGGAGCTTTCGATGACCCGGGGTTCTTTGAGGAAAAAGCTGCCGGAACTGTACTGGGTAACGATTTCCAGCTTCCATGCGCCGGGCGTAAGGGCGGGGATGACGCCGATAATACGGCTCGCGGCGTTCTCCGCTAAATGCCCGGCGATTTTGACCCGCCGGGAAGGGTCGGCAGCGGACACGAAGTATACGCCCACATCCGGCTTGTCCCCGGCCACTTTGATCTTGTGGCCTGAAATGGCGAACTGTCCGCGGGGCTCAGGGTTTCGTTCACGGCTTCGGCGCTTATGTCGACGAACTCGTCGATGTAGCCGGAGGAGTCGGCCAAGCCTTCTAGGTCCACCGCGATGTGTTCGGCCAGGGCGCGGAGGGGGGCGCGGGTGCGGAAGCGGAAGGCCACCGGGTGCTTGCCCGTGTCGTGGCCTTCCGTTGCTTTGTCGAAGGTGCCGCCCACGTTGGGGTGTACGGAGAAGTAGCCCGCGTTCACCGCGAAGCCATCGCAGAGCTGGTAGGCGGCCTCGTCGAAGAACTGGCGGACGCATTCCACCAGGTCGTCGTAGTTTCCGGTGAAGCCGCCCCGGTTCTTGAGCGCGGCGCAGATATCCTCGATGGTAAGGGTCGCCTCGTTGTCGGTGCGGGCGATATACGCGCCCACCACGCCGGGGAGGTAGTTTGGATAGAGTTTCACCCGTATGCGGTGTAAAACCTCGTTGATGTTATTGATGATTGCCATGTTAATCGCTCCTTTAACAAATAAATAAAAAATAACAGACAGCAGTCGGGTGCGGCCCTTAACCGCTGTCTGTTACATCTTCGCTCTAAACAATGGTAATTGCCGCACTTGTGCGACAAAGACACCTTTGCGGCTACAAATATGCAGTGTAAAATTCTGCCGTATTAGCTGTCCGCATGAACGCGGGCGTGCTTTATTTCTATTCATAACTTCTTGTGGCATACATCAAAAACAAAATGACCCTCTATCTGATGCAAATGGTGCAT
>JAITEL010000032.1 GCA_031282065.1 Treponema sp. | reverse complement strand
ATCCTTCGTGAGTGTTACCTTGTATTTCTTCTGTGGCATAAATCCCCTCCCCTTTGGTTTCTATGTCGCCCATTATAAAACAGGTCATCCCACAATTACAATCATGTCTGAATACTAGTCGTTTTGGGAAAAGAGCTTGACCAAAAGGCCATATTACCGCAGCTACCACACTTTACATATGGAGGGTATTTTGGGTATATTTCTACAGTAAGTCCCTATTGAAGTGTTGACTGGTAAGGAGAACATACTGAGAATCGAAGCACCTTGTAAGATCAATGTGCATCTACGGGTGAAAGACCGCCGACCTGATGGGTATCATGACTTGGAAAGTATTTTTGTAGCCCTGGTCTTTGGGGATACCCTTTGGGTTGAGCGAACTAGAGAAGAAGAAAGCTGTACTATTCTGATGGATTGGAAGGCTCTCCAGGCTGCAGGGAGTGTTCCGGCTGAAGAGGCTCTTCCCCTACAAAAGAATAGTGTCTACCGGGCAGTATCCCTTTTTAGGGATGAGACAGGGTTTAGGGGGGGTATTCGAGTTCGAGTGGAAAAACGGATACCTTTAGGATCAGGTTTAGGTGGAGGCTCTTCAGATGCGGCTTCGATGCTGAGGGCTTTGCAATGCTTGGCTGCTCCGAAGCTTCCGCAAAAGTATCTATGGGAGATGGCTCTAGCCTTAGGGAGTGATGTTCCTTTCTTCTTACAGGGAGGAGCGGCCTTTGTATCTGGTCGCGGGGAACAGGTTCTGCCTCTTAAAGCGGTTAAGAGGTTATGGGTGGTGTTGGTGTACCCGGGGTTTCCCAGCGATACTACCAAGGCCTTTCATTTAATGGACCAGGTGAGACCAGAACCTGATTTAGCGGAAGATGTGGGTATTACTGAACTGATACATGCCCTTGGGGACCATCCGAGATCCTGGCCTTATAGGAATGATTTTCTCCAGGTATTTTTGGAGGCGGGAAACCAGGAATGGGCAATGGTATATCGGAGGGTAGTACAAGAACTTAAGGGTTTAGGAGCGGATTTTGCCGGTTTATCCGGGGCCGGTTCCGCCTGTTTTGGTATATTTAGCTATGAAGGAGCAGCAAAAAAAGCAGAGGCCCTCCTTTCGGAGAGGGGGGCAGAGTTGAATCAGAGGTATTTTGTACAAGTAACATTTCCGCTTGCGTATTGGGTTAATGAGGGAGTAGAATGAATAGTAAAATGTTCTGGGCCGATAAAAAGGAGATGCCTCATGGAGATAACCGATATTAGGGTCCGTAAAGTGACCGGCGAGGGAAAGTTAAGAGCCTATGTAACCGTTACATTTGATGACTGTTTTGTAGTACATAATATCAAAATTATCGAAGGAAAAAGCGGGGTGTTTATCGCTATGCCGAGCCGGAAAACGAGGAGTGGGGAATACAAGGATGTAGCCCATCCGATTCATCCGAATTTTCGTACTGAGTTGCAGAGACGGATCCTGGATAAGTATGACTTTGGGTGCGGTCCTGATGATCTCTCGGTAGAACTATAGGGGCCTTCAGAATCAAGAAGAGGCTTATGTATGGATCGATATGAAGTAAGGGATAGGCGTACCTAATCTCAGATACTATAATCGCTGTTAAATCATAATATTGGGACGTAGGCAAGTGGTAAGCCACCGGGTTTTGGCTCCGGCATGCACAGGTTCGAACCCTGTCGTCCCAGTAAGGAGTAAGTATGAGTCAGGTTATTTTGACAGCCCGGAATAGGGCTGTTACCGGCTCCGGGGCAGCTCGCCGGATCCGTCGTACCGGTCGTATACCGGGGGTACTTTATGGGCGTTCTGGTCAAGCTCGATCTATTGATTTAGATGCCCAGGAATTTGTAAAAAGCATCAAAAATATTTCTGAAAGCACTATTGTAACCGTGGAAATTGATGGAACCGCTTATAATGCCTTTGTAAAAGATACCCAGCGTAATATCCGGGACGGCAATGTATTGCATGTTGACTTGTATGAAGTGGAAAGTGGTATTATGCTTCGGGCTAAGGTTTCGGTCCATATCCAGGGAAGCCCGGTTGGGGTTCGGGAAGGGGGGACGCTTGAATCTCCCCTTCATGAAATAGAGGTGGAATGTCTGCCTAAAGATTTGCCACAACGGATTGAGGTAGATGTGTCTGAGCTCAAGATAAATCAGTCGATCCATGTGCGGGACCTTACCTTGGGTGAAGGGGTGAGAATCCTCTCAGGCCTGGATCAGGTGGTAGCGTTGGTGAAATTTGTCAAGGCTGAAGGAGCAGCTTCCTCTGAGGAAGGGGCTTCCTCGGAAATTGAAACTAAAGCCTAGGAGTATGCAGGACTTCGCTGTGCTTATATATGGGGATGTAAAATATCGTATACTCATCTTAGTCGTACAAGTTTACAGGATTACAATTTAGTCTTTTGATGTTTACGGGTATCAGTAAGTTGCTTCAAAGTGTGGTACGAGAAGCTTTGGTAAAGAGGATTTTTGTATGAATATACAAAAATCAAGCCAAGTTACCGAGGAGTCTACGAATTCTCTATCGTCTGGGGAATTGAAGTGTATCTTATTCGAGGAGGCAGTAGCTGCGGGTTTGGGAGTATGGCCTGAGGGGGCTGTATTGCTTGTGGCGGTTTCTGGCGGAGCTGATTCGACCGCACTGTTGGCAGCAATGGCTAGAGTGCGGCAGTTTCGTGGGTATAAGGTACACTGTCTCCATGTAGAGCATGGTATACGGCCTGAGGAAGAGCGCCGGGGGGATGCTCTAGCGGTACAAGACTTATGTAAAACCTTGGATGTTCCCTATCGGCTTATTGCTATACCTCCAGGTACTATCCAGCATATGGCAAAACAGGACGGCTTAGGGTTAGAAGGGGCCGCAAGAATTTTTCGCCACCGGGCGTGGACCCATGAGGCTCGTAAACTACGAGCAACCCGTATTCTTGTAGCCCATACCCAGGATGATCTCCTTGAAACAGTGCTTATGCGTTTCCTCCGAGGCTCAGGGCCAAGAGGACTTGCACCTATGAGTCAGACTGGAGAGCGTATTGTGCGGCCTCTTTTAGGCCTCACTCGGCTTGATGTCTTGGAGTATCTTGCAGAACAGGGGATTGCATTCAGGACCGATACTACTAATGGAGATATCCGGTATCTGCGCAACCGAATTCGGCACAAGCTTATTCCCTGCTTAGATGGGTTTTTTCCTGGATGGAAAAAGACAGTTTTGAGTGGAACAAAAATCCAAGGGTTGGCAGCGGATTTCCTAAGCGTAGAAGCTCAAAATCGAATCGGATGGGATGCCTTTCCCCGCGATGAGGGGATCTTGTATACCGAAGCAAAAACTTTTTTCGAACAACCAGAAATACTCCGCGAAGAAGCTCTCTTTCAAGGGCTACATAGGTTGATACAAAGTAGGAACAAAACCAGAGGAGTGGTATCCTGGCTTATGCCGGATTGCATTCCGCCTCCTAGGGAGAGTCGAACCAGTAAAGTACCTCGGCGGGCCAGCCTTAGGCTTTTCACCCAGGGAGCGTTTAGGGCCTTAGACGGGGGGCCTTTACGGATTGAAAAGCAAGGGCCTCGTATCGCCTTGCTATCCCCCAGTCGAACCGAGCATGATGGGCTTACCGGGTTTGCCCTGGTGATACAAGAACCAGGAGTCTATCAGTGTAAAGGGGTGAAGATCGTATGCAAAGATGCCTTACTTGAAGAAGCACTGCAGGAAAAGCAACTTTTTTTTGCGTACCTTCCTCTGGTTTTGAGGGGAGTTGCTCAATATGATTATAATAGCATGGGACTTGATAGCGTTCGGCGTTCAGGGTATACCGATAAATGTATAGTCACGGGTATCATAATAGAAGACTCGAAGGGTCCCGTCTGTTTTATTGGTACAGAGACCAAAGAGCTTACGATTGGAGTATGTAGACCAGAACAGGTGCGGAAAGAGCATAGAGAAAAAGCAAATATACCATATACAAAACTATGCAGGGAAAGCCATGGCAAGCCCCAAGGGGTGTATCCTTTCTCTCATAGTTCCAGGGGGATTGATGCCTAACGATAAGAATGATAAGACGCCTCAGCGCCCGACGCCACCTCGTCCGAATCTCCGGACCAGCAAACCTAACCCCTTTGCCTTGATTTTTTTTCTCCTTATGGCAGGGCTTTTTGGGGCCTACTTTTTTAAAGGGGATACCCGACCTATTCAGGAAATACCCTATTCGACCTTTACCAACCACCTTGAACGCAATGACATTACCGCGGTCAAAATTCTTGATAATAGCACTATCGAAGGGACCCTGCAGCACGGCTCCGGGGATCAGGTGCATTTTAAGACCCTAATCCCCTATCAGGATCCTGGGTTGCTTCCTGCTTTACGGGAAAAGGGTATCAATGTCTCAGGAGCGGTTACCGGGCTTTCTCCCTTGCGGCTGGTGTTTGAATTCCTTCCCTGGATTATTGGCTTTGGGTTTATCTGGTTCATGTTCCGAAATATGCAGGGTACCGGGAACAAGGCTTTTCAATTTGGCAAGAGCCGGGCCAAGCGGTATCAAGAAGAAGGTAAGAAGGTAAGTTTCGCGGATGTGGCAGGTCAACGGGATGCTAAATATGAGCTTGAGGAAGTGGTTTCTTTCCTAAAAAACCCGCAAAAATTCACCAAGATGGGGGCACGGATCCCCAAAGGGGTGCTCTTGGTGGGGATGCCGGGGACCGGAAAGACCCTCATGGCCCGGGCCGTAGCAGGGGAGGCTGGGGTCGCCTATTTCCACATGTCCGGGTCAGATTTTGTGGAGATGTTTGTAGGGGTAGGCGCGAGCCGTGTCCGGGACCTGTTTGAGCAAGGGAGACGCAACGCCCCATGCATTATCTTCATCGACGAATTGGATGCAGTAGGCAGAACCAGAGGCGCAGGCTATGGCGGTGGTCATGATGAACGGGAACAGACCCTGAATCAACTGTTGGTTGAGATGGACGGCTTTGATTCCAAAGATGGGGTCATCATATTGGCTGCCACGAACCGGCCGGATGTGCTGGATCCGGCTCTGCTGAGGCCCGGGCGCTTTGATCGCCAGGTGGTGGTGGCTATGCCGGATATCAAGGAACGGGAAGCCATCCTTCAAATTCATGCAGCCAAAATACCCTTAGGTGCTGATATAGACATCGCCCGAATCGCCCGGGCCACTCCGGGTATGAGCGGCGCAGACATTGCCAACCTCGTTAATGAAGCGGCCCTTTTTGCCGCGCGTAAGGATAAGGCCAAGGTAGAGATGCCTGATTTTGAGGAAGCCCGGGACAAGATCCTCATGGGGGTGGCCCGAAAAACCTTGGTTATCTCTGATAAGGAACGGCGCATGACAGCCATACATGAGGCAGGACATGCGTTACTGCACTATTTTCTTAAAAACGCGGATCCCCTCCATAAAGTAACGATCGTTCCTCACGGGAGAGCCCTGGGTATGGCCATGTCCCTCCCAGAAGAAGACAGCTACAGCCGGACCCGCGGCTGGATCGAAGACCGGATCGTCATCTGTTATGGAGGGTGGATAGCGGAAAACCTCTGCTATGAAGAAACCACTACAGGAACCAAACAGGACATCCAACAGGCCACTGAGATGGCCCGGCACATGGTTTGTGAATGGGGCATGGCGGAGGAACTGGGGCCGGTTGCCTATGGCCAGGAGGATGAACCTATTTTTCTTGGCAAGGAAATAGCCCGGCACAAGGACTATTCCGAGGCTACTGCCCAGCGTATTGATGGGGCAGTGAAAAAAATACTGGAAGCTGCCCAGAAGCAGGCCGAACAGATCCTCAAAGCCCATAGAGCAGAGCTTGACAAGCTCGCCGAGGCCCTTATATCCCGGGAAACCTTAGTGGATGAGGAGGTCCGTGAACTCTTAGGGCTTCCTCCCCGGGAACATCCCCAGAGTTTGATCGCTCCGGGAGGCGGCCTGAGGCCTGCGGTCATAGCCAAAAACATCGAAGGGGAATGATATGCGGGGCTATCGAAGTTTCGTAATCCTGGGGGTGCTACTGGTTCTCACTATGCAGGGGCACACCCAGAATACCCCAGGGAGGGGAGATGGGGCGATAGCGGAAAAATACCGTGCCTGGGCGCAAAGGGCCATGCATCAGGGGCGCTGGGCCGAAGCCTTGGCCGCATTGGAGCGGGGCTATGATTTCTCGGATGTTTCTTCGGATATAGTCTATCTCCTGGCCGTGGCAAGGTTCCATGAGGCTAAGCCCCTGGCAGGGGTACTTGAGGCGGTTCAGCAGGCTTTGCAAATCCAGCGCTGGAATACCTACACTCCTGATGCAGCCCGTTTGCTTGAAGCGGAAACCTTTATCCAATTACACCGGTATACAGACGCCCTGACTATGCTTACTCCTCTTTCCCCAAGCGCTGAGGGGATCTACCTTAAACTTCGTGCCTTACAGGGGCTGGGTAACCGGGAAGCCTTCAATAGGCTTATGAAAGAAGCGCTGCATATCTATCCCTGGGATCCTCGTTTGCCGCGGCTCCTCTTGGGGCAGGCTCAGCATGTGCGGCCTACAGAGATTGAAACAGAGCTCGTGTCTTTGGTCTTGAGACGGCTTCCGCTCTTACTTGAGGCAGATGCGGACCTCGCCTATATAGCTGCTCCCTTGATTAGCGATATTGAGGAGGCCCGCCGGCTTGTCGGGGCATACCGAGGGGTCCATCCAGGAGTGCTTGGTTCTATTGCGCCGGCATTATACCTGGGGCTCATTGATGGAAAGACCGCGGTGGATGAGCTTTTTGCTGCCTCTTCTACAGCGGAAGCAGGAGCAAGGCTGGATACCGCCCTGCTCAGTGATCTATGGAAGCTCTTGAGGACTCAGGAAGAACAAGAGCATTTTAGAAACAAGCTGCTAGGGTTTTCCGGGTCTATCACCGAAGACGGGGATATGGACGGCTACAGAGAGGCGGAAGTGCAGTATGAACAGGGACTGATCTCCTTGTATACCTATGATGGGGATCAGGATGGTCTGCCTGAATTGACCGTGTTTTTTGAGTCCGGCCTTCCGGTACGGGCTGAGGTATCAGCAATGCCGGAATTCGCCAATACAGAAGGCCCCTTTACCTCTCCCTTAGGTGCCCCAAAGCAGGTCATGGTTACCATCCACTGGGAACAGTACCCCGCGGTAGGAACGGCCCAGGTGGAAGGGGTTCGGTACCGGCTAAGGCCCTTTGAGTTTTTCTTCTTACCGGTATACTTCAAACGGCTGGAAAGCGGCGGTTTATGGTACCCGGAACGAGAGCCTTTTACCGGGGGTATTTCAAGACGGATGTTGATTTCCAGTGCCCAGTTTATTGAACGGCCGAGCCGGGAATTTACCGGGGCCATTGAGCGGGTGGAATTTGACCAGGGGGTACCCCAACGTTCTTGGGAACGTATAGACGACCGTATTGTTTCAAGTACCGAGTTCTCCCAGGGACGCCCGCGGGTGCAGCGAATTGATCTGGATGTAAACGGCCATGCGGAAACTATCAGACGTTTCCGGGCAAGCGGTGATGTTCCCGCGGATAGGGTAAGCTCTATGGAGCAGCCCTTTTTTGGCAGCCTCATTGAGGTGTCTCAAAGCGATTGGGATGGGGACGGCTTTTTTGAATATGAGGAGCAGTACCGCTATGCCCATGAGGGTGCCCAGAGGGCTCTTCCTGCTGAGAAGGTCTTGCGTTTTTGGGATAGAAACCGGGATGGAACCAGGGAATCTTTGGAGCCTATATTCTATCGAAACCCGTATTGAGCAGGATAGCTTCCCCCAAAGGGAATGGAAGGACTAAAGGTATGTATACGAGAAAAAAGGCCTTGGGGCTTTTATGGCTGGTAGGGATCGTGAGTATTCCGGGGATGCTCCTTTCCTGTGTATCTCCTGCAACTAAAGAAAAACGATTGGCCCCTCCTAAGGTAAACGCGGAATTACGGCTTGATGATATTAAACGGTATGTTGCGGAAGATCCATCCCAAGCCATTCATCTTATCGGATGCTATGAGGCCCTCTATGGACCTGCAAGTCCCCATGCAGGGGCCCCGGAGACCTGGGAAACTCTCAATACCCTGAAAACACAGGCTATAGCCCATTTGCATGCCTCCCAGGAAACAGCCATTCAGGAAAAACGCTGGGATGATGCGGCTTCCCTGTCGCGCTCTCTTTCTAGCCTGGGTGTTTCCGTAGAAAGCACCGGAAACGAACCGGATTTTATCCTTGCCCATGCGAAGCAGCAGTTAGCCGATGGGAATGACTTAGGGGCCTTTCTTTCAGCGGTGCGCTCTCATACCTTACAGCCCCTCCGCTTTGATGATGCCCTGATCTTCCTGGAACGGGCAGTAGCGGTTAAGCAGCGGCGTACTGCGGCGTTCTTTCTTGCCATTGTGGACCAAGGGTATGAGGCAAGCCCGGGACGGGAGATCGCCGAAGATCTGAGGGACTATGCCCAAGGGCAGGACCGGGCAATGGATATGATCCGGGGGGTTGCCACGGTTCTGGTTGACCGGGGGATACGGATTGAACGAGGCCAGGGTATTCCGGATCGGGTTTTGGGTTCCGCTTTTTTTGTGGATGCTTCAGGGCTGCTGATTACCAATTACCATGTCATTTCCAGTGAGGTAGATCCCACCTATGAAGGGTATTCCCGGCTGTATATCCGTATGGGGGATGCTTCCAGTCCCCGGATACCTGCCAAGGTGATTGGCTGGGATAAGACTATGGATTTGGCGCTTATCAAGGCAGAGGTGAAGGGGGATTATGTGTTTTCCGTGGTAGACCGGATCATCCCCCAGGTGGGAGATATGGTGTATGCCATTGGTTCGCCGGTAGGTTTAGAGAAAACCGTTACTTCCGGTATAGTCTCGGCCCTGGGGCGCCGTCTTTTGCAGATTGGGGATGTGATTCAGATAGATGCGGCGGTAAACCCCGGCAACTCAGGAGGGCCGATAGTGGATAAAGAAGGCCGCCTGGTGGGTATCGCCTTTGCCGGGGTGGAACAATACCAGGGTCTTAACTTTGCGGTTCCCGCAGAGCGGCTTGCCGCGGCCTTGCCTGCTATGATGCATGAGGGAAAGGCAGAGCGCCCGTGGCTCGGCCTTACGGTCAGTGAAACTGCCGACGGAGCGGAGATCATCTATGTGGCCCCCTTTACCCCAGGAGCAGACCAGCAGATCAAAGAGGGCAGTTTCATTAAGCGTATCAACGATGAAACCGTGTCTGCTCCGCAGGGGAGCCTTATCCCTGTGCTGCAAGATGTCTTGTTTCCCACCAGACCTGGAGAGCTGGTATCTCTGGAAACCACTGACGGGAACCGGTATGTTCTGAGGTCTGTTCCCCGGCCTGATATCCCCCTGGCAGAGGCCGCCAAAAAAGACAGCCGGGAACGAATGACCGCTCCCCTTTTTGGACTCATCCTGGCCCCTTCCTTGGGGAGGTCTTTTTCCTCGTCTTACCTGGTAAAAAGGGTGCTGCGGGGTTCTATTGCAGATGAAGCGGGCCTCTCTGCGCAAGACCCGGTATCCATCAAGGGGCTGCGTATCCATGAGGATGAGGGCTATGCGCTGCTGCAAATCAATGTCAAGAAACGCCGTATGGGATACCTGGAAACCTCTATGCAACTGCCCGCGGTCTTAGCGTCTCCAGATACCTTATAAGCGCCTTCAGGGGATCAGCGTGAATTGGGGATCCCGCAAGGTAAACTGGGCCAGGGCGCCCGGGGTGCCCTGGATATGCGTATCCTCAAATATAAACAGGGCCTCTGCATGATCCAATGACTCCACTAGGGAGTGGCTTTTTTCATAGCCCATAGCGAATACCGTGGTGGAGAGGGCATCCGCGTCAATGGAACGGTCAGCGATGATGGTTACCGAAAGGAGGCCGTTAGACACCGGGTACCCGTCTTTGGTCGACAGGATGTGGTGATAACGCTTGCCATTGATTTCCGCATACCGCTCATACACCCCGGAGGTTACGACGCTCTTATTCCGGACAGAAAGGACGCCCAGATAGGTTCCCCGGCTGTCCAAGGGGTTCTGTACGCCAATACTCCAGGAGAGGTCCTGTTGTTTGACCCCATAGGCAAAGATATTACCCCCCAGGTCTATGATAGCCCCGGTAATCCGGGCTGCCTGGAGGATCTCCACCAGTGCATCTGCGGCATAGCCCTTAGCAATGGCCCCCAGATCCAAGGCCATGCCGGATCTGCGCAAGAATACGCTTGCCGAGTCCCGGTCAATCACCACATCCTGCCAGTTGATGAGGGACAGGGCTTCGTCGATTTCAGCAGCTTCAGGGATACGGGGGTGTTCCGAGCCGATGGCCCAGCGCTGTACCAAGGGGCCTACCGTGGGATCAAAGGCGCCTTGGCTGAGGGCAGCGTAGGCAAGGGCCTGGTCGAGCACGGCTATGAGTTCCAAGGGCACGGGTACCGGACGTATTCCTGCGTTTTGGTTGATCCGGTCCACTGCGGTATCCGCCTGATTGACGCTCATGGTCGTATCAATCTCCCTAAGCCGGGAAAAGAGGGCATTGTAGAGTTTCGGGGATCCTTGATCGTAGAGGTTGATACGGCAGATCGTGCCCAGGACCAATTCTGATTGGGCTGGGGGAGAAGGGGTACAGGCAAGCAGGAGGCACCCGCAGCATGTAAGGAGTGAGGGTATCAGGGCCTTCATATACTCCCCAGCCTAGCGTATGCGCAGCAGTTCCATTTCAAACACGAGGAAACTGTTGGCAGGGATGAGGCCGTTTCCCACAGACTGGTCGCCGTAGGCGAGTTCCGGGGGGATGACCACCAGACGCTTTTCACCGAGCTGCATATCCATAAGGGTTTCCTCCCAACCGGGGATGACCTTACCCTGGCCGACCTGGAATTCCAGGGGGCCTCCCTGAAAGTCGGAGCCGTCGAAGACCTTGCCGGAAAGGAGCATACCCTTGTAGTTGAGGGCCACAAGCTGACCGCGGGAGGGTTTGTCCCCGGTCCCTGGTTTTTGGATAATGTAGTGGATACCTGAGGAGGAAAGGGAGGCATTAGGGTATTTGCTCTTGATTTGGGCAAGATCCCCATCGCGCTTTGCCTTGGCTTTGGCTGCGTTAGCCGCGGTGGCTTCTTTGAGAAGCTGGTCAAAGGCTGCTTGATCCCCCTTAAAAGCCTGGGCTTCCGGGCCGTTACGAATGATGGTAATGCTATTGATCCGGTCCCCCTGTTTTATGGCGTTGACCACATCTTGACCTTGCACCACTTTACCGAAGACCGAGTGCTTACCGTCCAACCAAGGGGTTTTCACATGGGTGATGAAGAATTGACTCCCATTCGTTCCGGGCCCTGCATTGGCCATGGAGAGAACCCCTGGTCCGTCGTGTCTGAGGCTGGGATGGAATTCATCGGGGAACCGGTAGCCTGGGCCGCCGCTGCCGTTTCCTGAAGGGTCTCCGCCTTGGATCATGAAGTCGGCAATGACCCGGTGGAAACGCAGACCGTTATAGAAGGGGCCGGTTTTGGAGGTCTTCATCTTACCTTCTGCCAGGGCGACAAAATTACAGACCGTAAGGGGGGTTTTCTGATATTCCAGGCGAACCACTATGTCTCCGCGGGTCGTGGCTATCCGGGCAAAGAGGCCGTTTCCCAAGGCAGCATCTGCGGGGGCGGAAAGTAGGGTTTCCGTCATAGCGAGGAACAGGAACAGTCCCATATGCAAGGTGAGCAGGGAGCTTCTTTTAGCTTTTAATGCTCTAAGATAGTAATTAAAAATACACATGCCCTCATCATAACACCACCGCCAGCGGTTTTAAAGTCCATGACGGGCACTGGTGATAAGGAATCGAAGCGCCCCTTGCTTCTTGCCTGGGGTGATCTGGACGCACTTCCGGGGGGCTTGGGGGGCCCATCGGCCCCCCATATACAAAAGCCGAAGGCCCGTGAGTCCGGTGCAAACTTGCGCACGCTCATTCCATATACGGGACAAAACGCTTTATTCTCAAGTGAAAACACTCCATTCTCACGAGAGAATACTCCATTTTCAGGTGAGAATACTTCATTTTCACGAGGAAATACTCCATTCTCAAAAGAAAACGCAGCGTTTCCGAGACGGACTATCCTGAGGGGGGAATACAACAAGTCGCCATGTGTGTAGTATGGGGAGCGGGCGAAAGCGGCTGCGCTATACCCCGCCCTTTCCTTTCAGAAGAAGAGCCTATTCTACTTTGAATTTGGATACTTCTTTCACTAAAACATCTATATTCTCTTTGTTCTGCTCGCTTATCGAATTCACCTTGTTCACCGCTGCGTTTATCTGATCCGCTCCGCTTGCCATCTCATTCATGCCGTTCGTTATCTCCTGTGTTACCATGCTCAGGTTCTTACTCTCGGCTATCACCTGCTTGCTCCCCTCGTTCATCTCATCAGAGCCGCTCTTGACTATCTGCGTTACATTGTTCAGCTGGTTTATGGATTCCAGTATCTGCTTGCTGCCGCTCCCCTGCTCCTCCATTGCATTGCGTATATTCTCCTCCTGAATCGATACTACCCTTATGCCGCTGTCTATGGCCTCAAACTTGTTAAGCACGTTGTCGGTGGAGCTGCTTATCTTTACTATGGAGTCTTTTATTTTTTTTAGCACGGCAGATATGGTCTTTGACTGCTCCCCTGAGTTCTCGGCGAGCTTCCTTATTTCGGCTGCCACAACGGCAAAACCCTTGCCCACCTCTCCTGCATGGGCCGCTTCAATAGCAGCGTTCATGGAAAGGAGGTTGGTTTGACTTGCTATGTTCTCCATGACCGCATTGATCGCAAGCAAGCCCTCGGACTCTCGGGCTATGTTTTGAATGTCGGCCGACACCTCCTGAAGGCCGGTCTTTCCCACTTCCGAGGCTTCCATAAGCTTTTTAACATTGTCCGCGTTTTTGATTAGGGTCTGGGTTACCGATTGTATATTGGCGATCATCTGTTCTATGGCGGAGGAAGAGGCGGCTACGTTTGCGCTTTGAATGTTTACGTGCGTGTTGAGCTTGTTTATGTTTTCGGTGATCTGCTCCATGATGGCGTTGGTTTCGTTAACGCTTGTGGATTGGTGCATAACTCTGGCCTTTATGCTTTGTATGTTGGCGTTGATTTGGTTGACCGCCGCGGCCGTTTCCGTCATGTTGCTTGCAAGCTCGTTGCCTATGTCAAAGAGCGCTATGGACTGCTTTTTCACCGAAACCACCAAAACCCTTATCCTTTCCATTGTTTGGTTAAAGTAGACGCCAAGCACGCCGATCTCATCGTCCTTGTGTATCACAAGCCGCCTGGTGAGGTCCCCCTCGCCTTCGGAAATGTCTTTTATGGCGTCGGCGACCACGTTGATACGTCTGGTTACAGTGCTGTCCACCACAAAGAATATAACCCCCACTGAAACGAGTATCGCAAAAACGGTAACGATAACAGCTATTCTCATCAAGAAGATAACGGTGGACAACACATCAGATTCCTCAACCGAGCTAAGCAGGAGCCAGGGGGTCTTTACCTCCTCAATATTCACCCCTCCGAGGTAGAAAGGATACATTTCAAATATACGTCCTTTTGCGGATCCGGACGTCGGCTCTCCGGTTTTCAAGGCAGTCATCGCCATATTCAGCGACTGTTCACCCAAAATGCTTACGGATTGGGGGTCGCTGATATTCTTAGCAATCATAGAGGGATCATAATGGGCTATTATGGTTCCATCGTTTGAATAGAGAACAGTCCTTCCCGTATTGTAGGACTTTATGGAATTCACGATTTCCTGTCCGGGGGTTAAATTGATCATTATGCCGGTTCTGCCGACAATCGCGCCGTCCACAATAACGGGATAACAGAGTCTGAACGCCAGCTTCTCACCGCTTGACGTCTGAACATAATAAGGGGTACTTGCAAACGGCGCCGTGCTGTCCATGTTGGCGATCACGTCGTTGTATAATTCATAGTCTGAGAGGGGGAGTTTTTCAACGCTTCCCGAAGTTTGCCTGAACCAGGGCATATACCGCCCCGTTGAATCTGTTCCCACGCTATAGGCATACTCCGCATCATTGCCGTCAATAGCGTTAGGTTTCCAGATAGCGAACAATCCAAAGAAATCAGGGTTCGCCTCTATGATGCCTTTCAGCATAAAGTCATACTGCGCCCGCCTTTCCTCGGCAGGAACCTCTTCGTAAGAACTCATAATGTCCGCTACGGCTTTAGACATGCTTAAATAATTCGAATAGCCCCCCTGTAACTGGGTTGCATACAATCCGGTGAGATGCTCCATATTTTCCATAACCGCTATTGTTTGCAGATTTTTCGCCTCCACAAGCAGTACGATCGCAACGCCCGCCACGAAAACAGCCGTTAATGAACCTACAATAAGTGTCAATCTTGCTTTTAATCGCATACAAAACTCCTTATAAAGGCTACATAGTCGGCATCTCTATTAAAAAGAGCCGTCTCTTTGGAAGATAGCCCGTTCTTCTAATCTCATTATAAAAAATACCGACATAACCGAGTTTCTTTACATTTACTTTTTTTATTATAAATTACACCCCATAAAATATCCAGCAAATTTTCGGCAGGCAGGGCTTAACCCTGCACCCCCTAATTGGGGTACGCTGTTGTATCGGTGGCGGACGTACGACTCTTCGCCTGAAAGGAGAGGCGATGCAACCCTAAGCGGCCGGCCTGCGCACATAGTGCCGCACCACACACCATCATTCGTTTCTCCTTCTTATGATACCTGATGAGCCGCACGTTTTTGGGATAAAAAGATGAACAGGGAGAAAAACTTTAGGGCTTGGGTGAGGATGCAATCAACCCACCCTAAACACTACACGGGCAGCCCCGGCAGGGCTGCCTCAGGATCCTCAAAAAGCTCCCGTCTGGTTTGTCCTTATTTCACCACCTCATACTGTACTAAACTCCAATGGGTTGAGCGTCGATCTTTACCCCCTGAAACTTTTAAAGTAGTAATAGCCTGTGGTATTTCAAAGGTTAATTCATGATAGCCGGTTTTACTGTTCTTGGTAAAGAAATTAAATTGTCCGTCTATAATGATGGCTATAGAATTATAATCCTTTGAGGAGACCACAAAGGTTTCGGTGGAACCGGCTTGTAAGGCCCCCTTTAAGGGGGAGATAAGCTGGGTATTGGGAACACTGTTATAGGTGGAAAAAGTATGAGGGTATTTGAGGGTGTCTTTTCCATAGCCCGGATATCCCGGGGCTGCTTTAACCTTGAAATTCAGTACATCTTCCAGCCAGCCGGTGGATAGTTCCAGGAGCTTGTGGACTTTTAAGACCGCATTATTCTTAGGCGCATCAAATTGATCCTCGGCAAAATAGTAGCGGTTATTATCCTGAACCTTAAAGTACGCCCCCTTAAAGAGCTCAAGCTCTGCCTCGCTTATCTGCTTTGCTTCCAGGAGCTTTTCCGCACCGGGAAGCCAGCTTTGTTCAAAGGCGGGGATATCCACCCTCTGTTGCGGCCGTACCTCATTCCACCCGGCGAAAACATGCCCCGTATACTCCGCGGTATCCGGCACATCAAAGTCGAACACCGCGCTTGTCCCCTTCCGCTCAACCCAGGCCGCTCCGGGTACCTCCTTTTGCTGGGCTGTCCTTAATGCACTGGTTAGCATAAGCGCCGCATTCCGCAGCCCCAGGTCAAAGGTAAAGCCCTGGTCAATGAGGTTGGTATATTCCGGGTCTTCGGACTTGAGGCTCAGGCCGTATTGAAAGAACATACCCGTAATATAGGCTTCCCGCATGAAATCCTCAGGGCTCAAAACCGGCGCATAGAACTGGTAGCGATCCTCATCAGGCAGATGGGAGTAGAGGAAGGGCCGGCCGTCAAGGAAGAGCCATTCCGTGGAATACCTTTTAATGAAGGTTCTTCTGTCCATAGGCCCCGCGTCCCAGGTTACGTCCACCAGGTACCACTTGTTGCCGATATGGACCGCATTCCAGGCATGATCCGTTTCCCTGCCGATCTTCCCCGTGTAGCCAAAACCCTTGGAATAGCCGTTTATGCCTATGGACTCAATGTTGGCCAGGCGGCACATCTCATTGTAGAGGTTGGTGTACCCGGAACACACAGCCAGTTTCTTCTTGAGCACCGAAACATAATCCTGCTTGCCCAGACGCCCGGAAAAGTACATCGCTGCATCATAGGCGATGTTGTCGCAAATCCAGTCATGGAGTATCTTGGCCTTGAGAAAGGAATCCGAGACCCCCGCAGCCAGGGACGCCACGACTCCCGGCAGGGCTGCCTCGGGATCCACAAAAACCTGTTCTATGAGTTCCTTGGGAACCCGCCGTACTTTCGGGTCCATCTTGCCGGTCCGGTACTTGGGGGTTCCTGTATCCAGGGTGGTATAGCGCTTGAGGGCATTCCCGGCGATGGTAAGGAGCTTGGGGTCGGCGGCATCCTTGCCCCGTTCTATATAGGCGTAGAGAGCCGCACAGTCCCCTTCGTCGATGGCTTCGGCGATGAGCTCCTCATCGGTCTTAGCCGGAGCAGCCGGTTCGGTCTTGGGCCGTCCGGTCTTAACCCGTGCCGCATTTTCCCCGGCACTCCCCGGGGTTTTCCTCTGGTCCTGGTTTCCCGCATTCGGCTGCGCAGAACCTGTGCTAGCTCCAGTGGAAAGGCAGGCGGCAAAGCCCGCAACAGCCGCAGCCATGAGCACAGCGGCGGCTACCCCATAGCCCGGTATTGTCTTTTTCATATAAGCCTCCTTCATTGCTTAAAAATTAACCCGCACGCCTAAGCCTGCAGAAAAGGTGAAAATATCCGCATTCTCTTTCACGCTGTAGGTGCTGCTTCCGGTCTCACTCCATACCACATTTCCATGTAACACTTCTTTATAGGTAGCGTTTCGTACCAGAGGAAAGCCGATACTGGACAGGATACAGAGCTTCAAATGGGTGAACACCTGAATGGTGAAATCCAAGCCCGACACGATGCTGGTATACTCGTACAGCCATTTCCGGTCATACGCGTGGTTGTTTCGAGTGTAAGCGGGATTCTTTTTCGTATATTCGGTACCGCTGAATACCACCCCTAAGGGCAGCAGCAGATCGAAGCGGGGAGTGTCGAGGAGCTTAAACGCCCCTTCTATGCCGAACTTCATATTCGATACATCCATGTAGTCTTTAACATATCTTTCCCCATCCGTAAAATAGGCAATACCATCCAGGGGGATACCGAAGTTCCCGTATAAGCGGGCGGTTATTCTGCCAAAATCATAGCCGCCGCCTATTTCAAACAGCAGGAAGCCGGTCTCAATACGAAGCCCCTCTGAAGCATCGGCATTTTCATAATTACCCAAAACCCCGGCGTCAAGAAAGAATCCATGCACCCACTCAGGCACAACAATCTTTGAAGCGGTTTGTGCAGAGAGCAGACCCGCCATACCGAACAGGACCGGCAGCCATACCAATCGTTTTATGTTCATGAT
The DNA here is from genome assembly GCA_031282065.1 of Treponema sp. Classification (GTDB taxonomy): domain Bacteria; phylum Spirochaetota; class Spirochaetia; order Treponematales; family Breznakiellaceae; genus JAIRLU01. The sequence continues at coordinate 544 of JAITEL010000032.1, read as the reverse complement.
TCCCCCTTTTACCAGGCAAGCATAATCAGGTCAGGGGTGTCCCGCTCTGCTGTCTTATAGATGAAAAGCATATAGTTGTCCATCAATCGGGCATTCTCCTGCACAATGGCGGTAAATTCATCAGCCGCTGCCTGGTCAGGCGTCATGCGCGTGCTGATAGTGCTTAGTTTTGTTGCCGGTACCCGCTCAAGATTACGTTGTACCCACGCTTCGGCAGTCATGCCTGCTAAAGGAACAAGGATTAATCCCATGACAAGACCTGCACGTTTGTTTTTTCTGTTCATATAAACCTCCAATGATATAAAACCGGGCTAGAGCCCGTAATATCCGAACCGGTTCTCAGGAACCTATCACCGACAGCTTCTCTATCTCTCTGCAAAATGAAACGATAATAAAAGGGGCTTACCTCTAAAGGGCAGCGTATAGGGGGGGGGGGGGGGGGGGGGGTTAAAAAAAAAAAAAGGAAAATAACAATTATACAACCCAGAAAACATTTTTTTGTTTAACCCGGAAAATTTGGAAAAAATCCAAACATTTTTAATAC
>JAITEL010000115.1 GCA_031282065.1 Treponema sp. | reverse complement strand
TTAATGCCCCTCAAAAACCAATTGGTTTTACCCTTACTTTTTAAAGTTTATTGGCTTTTGGGTAACCCCCCCCCCCCCCCCCCCCGATTTCATCGCAGGATCAGGGGCTGGTATTCCATGAGGCACATAGGGTATACTCGGCAATATAGTGATAAACGGCAAGAAGCCGTAACAGGCCGCGCAGTATGCGGGCCTCAATAGTGCGGTTGGCCGGAACCATTCGGTGCGTAATCACGTTTGGTCCGGTCAAGGTAAGAAGGAGTCTTAATATGATCCACAGCCTTTATGACCTGGGTTGGTCTTCGGACAGGACCCGATCACGCGGCGCCGGTTGGCGGAGCTTAGGTCCGCCACTCATCCTTGCGGTATGCGTCCTTTGGGGCGCTCCCCTCTTCAGCCAGGAAATTCGTACCATTTCCCCAGAGGAAGCAGTGGACTTGGCTGTCAAAAGCAACCTGAGCCTGGAGTCCTCCCGGTTAAGTACGGCTACCAAGAAGCGTAAAGCCGACACTGCCTGGAACGTGTTTATCCCCACGGCGGAAATAGGCGGGAGTTTGGGCAGGTTAAATGAGAAGCCTGCGGCAACAGTGCTTCCTTTGCCCGATACGTTAGGAGGACCTATTTCCATGAGTGGCGGCTATCAGTGGCGTTTGTTCGGCTCTCTCCAGATCGCCTTGAACCTCAACCTCTCACTCATTGAGGGGATGCGGAACCTGCGCCTGGAATACGAGAGCGGCCTCATTACCTACGAAAAGGCCAAGGCCCAACTGGAACGGGATATACGGAAATCCTACTACCAGATGCTCCTGGTCCAAGAGAACATTGCCCTGTTACGGGAAAGTTTCGCCGCGGCAGAACAGCGGGTAGAAATGGCCCAGGCCAATTACCGAGCAGGCCAGGCCCCGGAACTCACCTTGCTTCAGGCCCAGGTAGCCCGGGAAAACCTCAAACCTAGCATCGATCAAGCGGAGAATGGTTTGAAGGTGAGTATGGCCCAATTTGCCATGAACCTGGGACTTCCCTATGATACCCAGTTTGCCCTGATTCCCCGGGAGGATACTACGGCCTTCATCCCTTTGGATGTGGCGGACCTGATCTCCCGTGCGGCGAGTGGAAAACCGGATATCCAAGAACTGAGGCAGAGTATCTTGATCCTGGAAAGCACCCGGAAAAGAACCTTTTATCAGATTTTTACCCCCACCTTATCCCTTAGTTGGAACGCTGACCCTACCTTTCAAGGGGATCCCTGGAAGGATTCCTGGTTTATGGAAGACGGGTGGAAACAGCAATCCGGCATGTTCCGCCTCACCCTGGCCTTCCGGCTGAACGGCCTCTTACCCTTTAGCACCGAGGCTCAGGGCTTGAAAGAGATCGATGAGAGCCTTTCGAGTCTCAACATTGGCCTTGCCCAAGCTATCCGGGGAACGGAGGTAGAAATTTACAATACGGTCTTATCCCTGGAACAGACCCGGTCCACTGCAGAGGCCCAGCGGCTTACTGCGGATCTGGCGGAGCGGACCTACCGCTTAACCGAACAAGCCTATCGTGCGGGCTTGAACGATTTTTTGGAAGTACAAAATGCGGAACTGGAGCTGCAGAAAGCCCGGCTGGGGGTATTGGAGCAGCAGTTTAATTACCTCAAGGGGCTCATCGATCTGGAATACGCCATCGGGGTACCTTTCGGTACCCTGAGCCGGAATCCAGAAAACCCATCTTTAGGAAATACAACGGAGCAAACCAAATGAAGGGTCTCATCATAAAATCACTCTTTTTTCTCGCCCTCTCTACCCTGCTTACCCTTACTGCTTGTGATAAAATCGGCGCTGATAAGGGCCAGGCTGGGCCAGGGGCTCCTGCGGGAGTATCGGAAATTCCGGTCTTTGCGGTGAATACCACTTTGGCGGTTAAAGGCCAAATCCGGGATTACCTGGCCCTTTCCGGGGATATTGCGTCCGGTACCACGGTGGACACCTTTTCGGATGTAGCCGGTAAGATCACCCGGCTCTATGTTTCCATCGGCGCGCGGGTTACCCGAAACCAGGCCATAGCCGAAGTGGATCCTTCCCGTCCAGGCATGAACTACCTTCCCGGCGTGGCCCGGGCGCCCATTGCCGGAACCATCGTGGCACTGCCTGCCCAGGTGGGGATGACCATAAGCCAGAGTATGCCCCTTGCCCGGATCGCCGGAGGGAATGCCCTGGAGCTGCAAGTCTATGTGGCGGAACGGTTCATTTCCAAGATCGCCCTGCGGCAGCCTTGTGAAATCATCCTGGACGCGTATCCAGGGGAACTGTTCCGCGGCAGCGTTGCGGAGGTAAGTCCTGTGGTGGATCCTGCTTCCCGTACTATGGAGGTGAAGATCAACGTGGAGAACCGCAACGCCCGGCTCAAGCCGGGGATGTTCGCCAAGGTAAAAATCATTACCGAGCGGAAGGACAACATCGTTAAGCTCCCGGCCAACGCGCTGGTCCAGCGTTTCGGGAAAACCTATGTATTTACCGCAGAGACGGATCCCACGGATCCTGCCTTCAGAATAGCCCGCCAGAAAGAGGTGGTTCCCGGGATCCTCGTAGACGGAGTAGTGGAAATCCAAGAAGGACTTAACCCAGATGAAGAGGTGGTTATCCGGGGGCAAACCCTCCTTGAGGATGGATCCCGGATCAATGTAATCGACCGGCTTGCGCCTTTAAGCGACACCAACTAGGAGTAATGAAAACCTATGAGTTTTGCTAAAACAGCGGTTTCACGACCCACCACGATGTTGATCATCTTTCTGCTGCTTATCGGCTTGGGGATATTCGCTATGCTGAATCTCCCCATTGATCTCTACCCGGAGATTAACCCTCCCTACCTGGTGGTGGTTACCTCCTATACCGGCGCAGGCCCTGAAGAAGTGGAACGTTCCGTAAGCCGGACTCTGGAGGCAGCCCTTTCCGGGGTCTCCGGTCTCGAGGAGGTAACCTCCACCTCCTCCAAGGGTTCCAGCATGGTCATCATGGAGTTTACCTACGGGACGGACCTGGCGGACGCATCCAACTCGGTCCGGGACGCCCTGGAACGGGTGCGGAACTACCTGCCCACCGAAGCGGACAGTCCCATGATCTTCCGGTTTGATCCATCTATGATCCCCATCATGGGGCTTATGGTTACGGGGAACCGCTCGCCCGAAGAGCTGCGGGAGTTGGCAGAGGATATCATCGTTCCCCGGATCGAACAGACCCCGGGAGTAGCCACTGCCAGCGTGAACGGCGGCCGGGAGAAGATCATCCGGGTGGAGATACCCCAATCCCGCCTTGAAGCTTATGGCCTTACCGTAACACAGATGCAGCAGATGCTGGCTTCCCAGAACATACAGGTTGCCGCGGGGACCATCACCGAAGGGGGGCTTTCCTATATTCTTACCACCTTGGGGGAATATACCTCTCTGGAGCAGATCCGCAACACCGTGATTTCCTATAAAGGCGGGGGTCTGGTGAACGGGGAGATGCAGCAGCCCCGGACCGTGTTCCTTCGAGACCTGGCCAATGTTATAGACGGCTACCGGGACGAGGAAAGCACGGTCTTTGTAAACGGGACCCCAGCGGTGATGATGCAGGTGCAGAAGCAAAGCGGGAAAAACTCGGTACAGACCGCTCGGAATCTACGGGAGCGCTTGGAAAGGATGACCCGGGAGCTTCCCCAGGACATCAAGATCACCGAGCTCTTCAATACCACCGACCAGATAGAAGATTCCCTGAATGAGGTTATCTCCAGCGCGGTCTCCGGAGGCCTTCTAGCCGTGCTGATCCTCTTCATCTTCCTGCGGTCCATAAAGCCGACCCTCATCATCGGTATCAGTATTCCGGTTTCCATCGTGGTTACCTTGCTCCTTATGTACTTTGCCGGACTCACCCTCAACCTGATGACCATGGCAGGGCTGGTGCTGGGGATAGGGATGCTGGTGGACAATTCTATCGTGATTCTGGAAAACATCTATCATTACCGGGAGAAAGGCTCCAAGCTCCAGACCGCGGCTCTCTTAGGCACCCAGGAGATGATCGTGGCCATCGTGTCCTCTACCCTCACTACCATCTGTGTGTTTGCTCCGATGGTGGCCTTTCAGGGCATGTTGGAAGTCGCTGGGGAGATGTTTGCCGGCCTTGCCTTTACCGTGGTGATTTCCTTGGCCATTTCGCTCTTGACCGCGGTCTTGTTGGTTCCGGTCCTTTCAAGCCATTACCTCCCCTTGGTTACCCGGAAGCAGAAACCCCTGAAAGGTCCCCTGGCCAGCATTGACCGGGCCTTTGAGCGCTTTTTTACCCGCCTGGATAACGCGTACCGTTGGGCGGTGGATAAGGTACTGCACCATAAGCTGGTGGTGATCCTCTTCCTTCTGGTCCTTTTCGGGGGAAGTATCTTCATGATCCCCCGGATAGGCTGGGTCTTCATGCCTGAGCAGGAAGCGGACTCGGTTTCCATCAGCGTTACCCTTCCTATGGGTTCTCCCCTGCCTGAAACCGAGGCGGTATTACAGCGGGTACAGGCCATCGTGGAGCAAGAAGTCCAGGGCTATGAGCGGCTGGTACTCAACACCGGAGGCGGGGGCGGCATAATGAGTATGGGCAGCGGCAGCAGTAATACCGGGTCCTTACGGATAAACCTGCCGGACTTTGACCAACGCATTGACAGTGCCGACGACATCAAGGCCAAGATGCGTAGTCATTTCAACGAATTCCCCGGGGTCTCCTTTTCCTTCGGCAGCGGCGGTATGAGCATGGGAAGCGGGAACCCCATTGATATTGTGATTCGCACCGAAGACTTGGTGAAAGGCAAGGCCATTGCCGACAAAATCGCCGCGCTCCTACGGGAGCGGCTCCCTGAGGTACGGGAACCCCAGGTTGACCTTAAGGATGGGCTGCCCCAGATAGAGATCGAGATCGATAGGGACCGGCTCTACGCCCTGGGGCTGAACACCTACACCGTGGGGAACGAGATCAAGGCTGCGGTAGACGGCATTACCGCCACCCGGTACAAGAGCAGCGGCCATGACTACGATGTGGTACTGGTCTTGGCCGAGGCAGACCGGAGTACCCGGCCTGCGCTGGATCACATCTTCATAAACAGCCAGGTCGCCGGCCGGGTGCCCCTCTCCAACTTCGCCTCTTACAAGGAAGGAACCGGGCCTATGACTATAAGACGGGAGAATCAGAGCCGGGTCATCCATGTAACCGCAGGGGCTGCACCGGGTACGAAGATAAACCTCCTGGAAACCCAGGTACGCGCCCTGGTTACCGCCGAGATCCCCGCAGAGGATGATGTGATCATCGAATATGCCGGGGATAATGCGGACATGATGCGGATGATGAGCCGCTTTGTGCTTATCATGGTGGTGGCGGTCTTCCTGGTCTTCGGGGTTATGGCAAGCCTCTTTGAGTCTTTCAAGGATCCCTTCATCATTATCTTCACCATACCCCTGTCGGTGATAGGGGTTGTGGCGATTTACCTCATCACCGGCACGATCTTTAACATCCTTACCGCGGTGGGGCTTTTGGTGCTCCTGGGAGTCATCGTGAATAACGGCATTGTCTTGGTGGATTACACCAACTTGCTTCGTAAGCGGGGGCTTCCCCTGCATGAAGCCTGCGTGGAGGCGGCGGGGAATCGCCTGCGGCCCATCCTTATGACCACCCTCACGACCATTCTGGGATTGGCCCCGATGGCCTTTGTCCCTGGGGAAGGCTCGGAATTGGTGGCCCCCATAGGTAAAACCGTGCTAGGGGGCTTGTTTTTCGGTACCTTGATGACCTTGTTCCTCATGCCGACGATTTATGCGATCATGAACAAACGTTCTGATGAACGGAAGACCAAGGCGCAAGCCCGAAGGGAACGGATCGCCGCAGGGATAAGCAAGAAGCAAGCGCGGGCCCAAGCCGTATCGGTCAAGGACGCTCTTCCCCTGGCGTGTCCCTTGTCTGAGGAGGCAGGAGCAGGATTATGATACGACTTGAGATTGTAGCAAACCATTCGGTAGAAGATAACATCATGGAGGCTTTGCAGCGGGAAGGAGTGGGCAAGTTTTACACCAAATACCCCAGTGTATTCGGGGTTGGTTCCCGGGGTCCCCGTATGGGGGATGCTATATGGCCGGAGGAAAACTTCGCCCTGGTGATCTGGTGTGAGGAGGAGGAAGCCCGAGGTATTGAACGGGCCGTGCAGTCGGTAAAGAAAAGTTTCCCTGATGAGGGGATCAAGCTCTTCCGTCCTTCTGAGGTGGTGATTCCCCCACCTCAAATCCCCCTGCAAGCGGCTCCGGGGCCTACGTTGGTCGCTGAAGTTCCGCCGCCGGTGTACTATGGTCCAGAGGAAGAAAATAGTTAAGGGCATTTCGATACTCTGAGCGCAACGATACAGGGGCTGACCTAAGACAGGCCAGCCCCTGTATCGTCCTGGAAAAATGCATTTCCCCCCCCTTAGTCTAGAGATTCCCTCAGAGAAATAGCTTCGTTGTTTGTGGGGAAGAAGGTAAGATCGTCCTGGAATGAATACTACTCAAAAACAGTACCGTTCAAACGGTAAAGCCCACGGTACTGCTTCTATAACATACAACACCAAAATAATACAATCCTCAGTATATGATGGATCCGCGTATGTACCTGCTAGATCCTATTCCGCAGTTTATCCTGATCCTGCATAATTAAAAGGAGATCTATTTGTTTCAAAATATACTCTTGAAATTTTGGATCCAATTCCTTATAAAGACTGACTAATTTGGTAAATTCTTCATCCGGGTTTAAGTTGAACATTTCACCTACCCCGGTTTTAAGCCAGGTTTCATTTACATTAAAGGACGAACAAATTAACTTAATGATTCGGTCGTTAGCTTTCCGTTTTTCCACTTCCACCCCTGCAAGATACCCACTGGAAAGGGAAATTACCCGTGAAAATTGCACCTGAGAAAGTTTCAGAGCTTCACGAACCTGCTTAATACGACGGTTAACCGTTACTACTATAGAATCATGCTTCATTACTTTATCATAATACATACAAATGAGCGTTTCGACAAGCTCGATTTTTCTTTTTTGATGATATACCGGGAAACAGGTATACTGAGGTATTACCCTTTGTTTTTATAAAAGCATTTTGCGCCCTGGAGACCGATATTGAAGGTTTTGGAACTGACAGTTTATTACTGTATCCTACGGTGTAGCTTAGCTTCTTTTTCATTACATTATATATATGGCCCAAGTTGAGCATAGGGTCCCGGTTCCCATTCTGGATGCTACGGGCAAGCCGGTACATTTTGGATGGGCTCGTTCGACCCTCTTCCGCTATGACCCCATGTCCATTCGCGTATCTCCCCGCAGACTGACCGAGTCTGATCGGTATGTGATCTTTTCTTCCACCCATTTACTCGTATTTGAAATCCTTGAAAGCGGCTATTTAGGCTATGTGGGGGTGTCCCTTATTTCGCTCAAAGATAAGCAGTGGTTTTCCCAGGTCTTGATTAGTCCCTTTGCTATGGGCGGCCTTTTTGAAATGCCTTTCACCAGTGAAAGCGGTTCAGTGCGGATACACCAGAGAAAGTCCTCCCTGGATTTCATTACTATGGAAGAAGGAGTGCGGATCATAAAAACGGATATTCCTAAGTTTGGGCATCACCGAAAACTCCGGGGAGAATTGGTCTTATTCAGCCCCCCGGGGGCCCAGTCCGTGGTTACCCATATGCCCTGGCGCCGGGAAAAAAACGCCTTCTGCTATTCCCGGCGTTCTCCCTGGTATATAGTCGAAGGGGTGATCCAGTTTGGTACCTCTGAACTGATATTTACTCGGGGTAATGCCTGGGGGATTTTCGATTGGAACCGCGGGATACGCCCCCAGGCAGATATACGCTACTGGGCAGCGGCCTGTGGAATAAGCCGGGGAAGACAGATTGGGTTTAGTGTGGGCTATGGTTCTGCAGATTCCAGCATGGGAACGGAAAATGCCTTTTTTCTCGATGGGACCTTGCATAAACTGGATCAGGTTACCTTTCATATTTCTCCCGCGAATTGGCTCCTCCCCTGGCATTTTACCAGCAATGATAACCGCCTGGAAATGCAGTTTATTCCCCAGCAGGAACGGGTAGAACATAACCGTCTGTTCTTTCATTCCTTGAAATGCAGGCAGGTATGCGGGTTTTTCTCTGGAAAAATCATCCTGGATGACAACTCGGAGTTTACCTTTCAAAATATCACAGGTTTTGCAGAACGGCGAAAGACCCGCTTATAAAAAAGAAGGCCCCCCAACGGGAGCTAGGGGTCCTCCTCAAAGCTTCTTTAGGTGCCAAGGCCTCTTAGATTGTCGTACCGGGATAGAGAATCGCATTTTTGGGGATCACGATGATGCCGTCTACGATGTAGTATTGACCGTAATTGCCGTCACTGCGTTGTATGTCATCAACCCCGATACGGCAGCCTTCACCTATACAGGCGTTCTTATCAATAATAGCCCCCTTAATGATGACCCCCCTGCCAATACCTATATTGGGTATCCGGGCTTCAGCGTTTTGCTGTTTTTTGGCTTCCGATTCATAGAAGTCCGCTCCCATACAGATCACGCCGTTCAGACTGGAGCCGGATTCAATCACCGTTCTCACCCCCACGATGGAGTTCGTGATAGAGGCATTGGTAATGATGCACCCTTCTGAGGCTATGGACTGGTTCATGTTACTGAAATTCATCTTTGATGGGGGCAGGTTCCGCATGTGGGTATAGATGGGCTTGGTTTCATCATGAATATCAAAGCGAGGACGCAGGGTAGTGAGTTCCAAGTTGGCCTCATAGAAATTCTTGATGGTCCCAATATCTTCCCAATACCCCTCAAACAGGTAGGCATTGACCTTTAAGGTATTAATGGCCTGGGGAATGATCTCTTTACCAAAATCAGTTAATTCGTTATTAAGGCAGGCTTCCATATCCGGGGCATTAAAAATATAGATACCCATAGACGCCAGGTAACTGTCTCCCTTGATCGTATCTGTCCGCAGTTCCGCAGGTAGCTTAAAATCACTAATATCCTTAGTAGGTCCTGGTTTTTCCAGGAATTGGGTAATGGTATTGTTCTTATCCGCCTTGAGTATCCCCAACTGACTTGCAGCTTCCCTGCTGACCGGGGTACAGGCAATGGTAATAGACGCTCCTGATTCCCGGTGCTTTTTGAGGAGGTCTTTGAGGTCCATCCGGTAGAGCTGATCCCCTGAAAGAATCAGGTAATACGTGGGGTCTTGGCTCCTAAAATGAACGAAATTTTTTCGCACCGCATCGGCGGTCCCCTCATACCAGCCGGAATGTTCAAAGGTCTGCTCTGCCGCAAGGATTTCCACAAATCCCCGGGAGAACAAATCAAATATATACGTTTGAGCGAGATGCAGATGCAAGGATGCAGAATTGAATTGGGTAAGGATGTATATTTGTCGTAAATCGGCATTGATACAATTGGATATGGGTATATCTACAAGCCTGAATTTACCCCCGAAGGGAACCGCAGGTTTAGCCCTTGCCTGAGTCAAAGGAAACAAACGGGTCCCTTTTCCGCCCCCTAATACAATAGACAAGACTTCAGCCATACTACACCTCCTTAAAATACAGATTCCTAAGCTCTACAAACTATCGCCCTTCCCATAGTATGAAAGGACTTTTCTAGAAGTATAGAGCAAGGCGCTTTATTTTGTCGATAGGATTTTCTCCTTATTCAGGATAAACGCAGAGCAATTCCCCGGAAGCTATCGAGGTACTATCTCCCCCAGGGGAGAGGACTATGGCCAAACAGAGTACGCGGATCAGCGAAATCAAGAGACTCATGGGAGAGACAGGGCTTGTCAACAGCGGCCCGATGGGGATAGAGGCCCTGGGGGGAAGTGATTACCGTGAGTTCGACCCTTAGATGACGATTGTCTTTCCCCCAGGCTGTGGGTATCTCGCACCCTAGGCTGTGGGTATCTCGCATCCTAGGCTTGTGGGTATCTCGCACCCTAGGCTTGTGGGTGTCTCGCACCCTAGGCTTGTGGGTGTCTCGCACCCTAGGCTTGTGGGTGTCTCGCACCCTAGGCTTGTGGGTGTCTCGCACCCTAGGCTTGTGGGTGGCTCTTCACCTGGGCAGGGTGGAGGCTCCCATATTAGGAACAGAGGCATTCATGCACTGGTGAGAGGCAAGCCCCTTTGCATAAGCTAAGGTCCCTTGGTATGATCAGATATGACCCTTCACTATATCCTCTTTGATTTGGACAATACCTTGTATTCCCCCCGGTATGGGCTGGAACTGAATGTAGGCCGGCGTATTGCGGACTTCCTCGTCGCCTACCTGGGGCTTTCTCTGGAAGAAGTCCTCGCTCAGCGACGGGAGCGGCTCCAGCACTATGGCACTACCCTGGAATGGCTCATGGCGGAAAAAGGCTACACCGATATTGAGGCGTATTATGAGGCAATACACCCGGCAGGAGAAGCGGATAGCCTTGCCCCGGATCCTGCGCTTCGTGCGTTTCTTGAGTCCCTCCCCCTTCCCTGCGGGATCCTCACCAATTCCCCGCGGGAACATGCGGACCGGATTCTCCAGCGCTTGGACATTGCGGACCTCTTTACCCATATCTTCGACCTTCGCTGGAACGGCTTCAAAGGGAAACCCCATGCAGAAGCCTTTCACCGGGCTTTGCAGGCCTTGGGAAGCCTGCCGGAAACCACCCTTTTTATTGATGATATTCCCCGCTGCGTTACAGGCTATTGTGCCTTGGGCGGACAGGGCATCCTGCTGGATGAAGAAAACGCCTATCCTGGGTATCCCCACCCGCGGATCCGGCACTTACGGGAATTGACCGGGTTTTTACACTGACTGGGCTGCTTCCAGGGCCTGGGAGATAAGCCGGTAGACCTGATCCGAGAGGTGTTGCCGTCTATCCTCCGGGGGCAGGTCCGCAGTGCGAATCGGCGGCATAAAGGTTACCTGCACCGGAACCGCCCGAATCCGGTAGGTCTTTTCAAAGATATCGTAACTGCCGCTGATGGCTATGGGAAGAACCGGCGCGCCCGATTGGGTGGCCAGTTTGAAAGAACCGGATCTGAAGGGGAGCAGCCCTTGGCCGCGGTTCCTGGTCCCTTCAGGAAAAATGACCACGGCCCCCCCTGCCTTGATCCGGCGTATCCCCTTATTAATAGTACCTATTGCTTGACGTATGTTTTTTCGGTCAATAAAAAGGCCGCCCAGAAGGAAGATCCAGAGATTAAGGAAAGGAATCAAGGCCAGCTCTTTCTTTGCAATAAACCCAACCGGCCTCCCTACCAGAGCCAGGATGAGCAGAATGTCAAAGATGCTCCCGTGATTGCTGACAAAACAGAGCCCCCCATGGCGGGGAATGTGTTCCCGTCCCCGAACCGTCAGCGTGCATCCTGTACAGGCGATAAGCAGCAAGGACCAGATTTGCGCGATTTTATATATCCCCAGGGTCATGGGCTTTTTAAGCCCTAGGCAGCTCAAAAGAAAGATCCCTATGCCCAGGGGGGCAAGGACAAGCATAGCTAGCCCTACAATGAAAAAATCCGCAATCGTTATGAGTAATAGCATGGGGCTCCTCCTCAGACCGGTATCTGCATCCTGCGCAAGGCGCTTCGGGCAGTTTCCGGGCCCTGCCATACCAGGGCCCGGATCCCCAGGGAACAGGCCTGTTCCACATTGACAGGGGTATCATCAAAGAAAACCACTTCTTCCGGCCTACAGGACAAGCGCCGCAAGAGGGTTTCATAGATAGGGGTTTCCGGCTTAATGGAACCGGTCTCACAGGAAAAGACCCCTAGCTCCGGCAGGCGGAAAACCGGCAGGTTTTCCCGTGCCCAGGAGAGGAACTCCCGGGGCATGTTGGAGAGTATCCCCAGGGTGTATCCTGCGGCCTTAACCTCCTCCATGAGGCTTACCGTATCGGGGTTGATATGCTTCCACGCGTCTACATCACGCTGGACCAATCGTGCCGCCCGGCTCTCGTCTAAGCCCGGGCCTAAGATGCTTCGGTAATAGTCCGTTCCGCTTAGGGTGCCCCGGTCATATTCCGGCCGGTACGCCCATACCAAGGCATCCATAGTCTTCACGTCCATTCCCGCGATGGAGGCCAAGTCTGCCATAAATCCCGGTTCCGGCGGGAAGGAAATCACCTTCCCAAAATCAAAGACCACTGCTTTGGGAACCGTCCCTTTGTTTCGTAGGTTGATCACGGTCTTATTCTAGCCCTTCCCTCCTCCTTTAGGCAAGCCGCGGCTTGCCTAAAGGAAGTGCCCGGATGCCTCAAGGCAGCGCGCTTACGCCTTTCCCTGCTGTTCCAGTTCCACTATCCGCGGAGGCCGGTCGCAGAGTTCCGGCGGGCCGAAGTACTGAATCCCTCCGGGAAAGAGGAAACTGGTGGTACAGGCCCAGGTATCCCGCTCCGCGGCAAAGGCCTTAAAGGGCGCAGATGCCAGGTCCACCAGGGCCTTCTTAATCACCGGCTTCCGGGAACCATGACGCTGTTCCAGGTGCATCATCATGGTGAGGGGAAGCCCTGCGGGAACCCATTCCTCAGGAGGCGCGCTCAGGTTTTTCACGCAAGCAATATAGCCGGTCAGCCCTGAGGCGATAAGCACAAACGCGGTCAGCCCCAGGGAATACCCGTAATTCGCATCGAAATTACTGGGAAAGGCGGAACGGCCCTCATACCCGAAGAAGTGCCCCAAGGCACTGAATTTCCCTGTATACAGCCCCTGCTCCTTTAAACGGGCGAGCCGCTTCTCCACCATGCCCATGAGGAGCTTCTCGGTTTCGATGCGGGAGACCTGGACATTGCCATGAGGGTCCCTATCCATGAGCAGTTCCCGGGCAATATTCCCGGGAAGACTCCCTAAAAGCCCCTGGGCAGCAGGGGAAAGCTTGGTGCAGAGAAACGCGATATGCTCCGTCAGGCCGGGAAGGGCCGCTAATTCCCCTTCATAGCGGGCAAGGGTATCGTTCAGCTCCAGGATGAGCTGCTTCATCTCAGGGACGAATTCCACCAGCCCTTCGGGGATGAGGACCACCCCAAAGTATTCTTTGTGTTCCGCCCGCTTAATCACCGACGCGCAGATCTGGTCTACGATTTGGCCCAAGGACCATTTTTTCTCCGCCACTTCCTCAGAGATGAAACACACATTAGGGCGGGTCTTAAGGGCACATTCCAGGGTGATGTGGCTTGCCGAGCGGCCCATGAGTTTGATGAAATGCCAGTATTTCTTTGCGCTGTTCGCATCCCGTGCGATGTTGCCGATGAGCTCGCTGTAGGTTTTTACCGCGGTGTCAAAGCCGAAGGAAGTTTGAATGTGTTCGTTCTTGAGGTCCCCGTCAATGGTTTTAGGGCAGCCTATGACCTGTATGGGCGAACCCTGGTCCAGGAAATACTCTGCCAACACCGCGGCGTTGGTGTTGGAATCATCCCCGCCTATGATAAGCAGCGCGTCAAGCCGGAGCTGCTTTGCGGTTTCCAAGGAGGAGGCAAACTGCGCCGGGCTTTCCACCTTGGTCCGTCCTGAACCTATCATATCAAAGCCCCCAGTATTCCGGTAGGCGTCGATGACGGCGTCGCTTAATTCCCGGTAGGTGTTTTCAATGAGCCCGCTGGGACCGCCGAGAAAGCCGTAGAGCCGGGAGCCGGGGTTCCCCCGTTTCAGACCGTCATAGAGTCCTGCAATCACGTTATGGCCGCCGGGAGCCTGGCCTCCTGAGAGGATGACCCCGACGCGTAATGTCCGGTTCATATTTTCGCCGGCTTGGCCGGTGCGCAGCTGCACCTGTACCAGGGCTTTGCCATAGGTATGTTTGAATAGCGCTTTGAGCGCTCCCTGATCCTCAATAGACTGGGTGGGAAGGCCCTGGGAAAGGGCGATGGTGCTCGGTTCCTGGGATAAAACCCGGGGAAACCGTGGTTGGTAGCTGTAGCGAGCCTGCTGCAGGGCGGATATGTCCATTCCAGTATCTCCTTAAATACACGAAAGGAACCCTATAGCGAACACAGGCGGCATAAAGCCGGCCTTCTGCCGTATAGGGGTATAGCGGACCGGTGAAATGCTTCAGTGGTACCGCAATATGGTATCCATACTAGCGGAAAACCCGGCACTAAGACAAGCAGAAAGACCGGTGAGACCGGGCACCGGCGTTTAGAATGATTCCTTATATTCATAAGGATGTACGGAGGTGAAAGCCTGGGGCGGCGCACTCAAACCGAGTGGTGCACCTACCGGCCGCAGGCTGGTATAAAATCTCTTGATGAAAATAAATCGTTTCCCGCATTGTTTTTAAAGAAGTAAGGGGCGCTGAGATTTCTCCCTCTAGGGGCTTTACCCTCCATCAAGGGCTGGCACAGCGTATGAGACTAGGGTATGCTGGAAAAAATGAACATCCTTGGTATTGAATCTTCCTGTGATGAATGTGCTGCCGCAGTGGTGGAAGACGGAACATGGATCCGCTCCTCTATAGTCGCTACCCAGATTCCCATTCACGCGGTCTATAAAGGGGTGGTCCCCGAAATCGCCAGCCGTAAACATACCGAGTGGATTTACGCAGTGGTCCAAGAAGCCCTCTCTCAAGCTGGTGTAGAGCCTGCTGACCTTGACGGCCTTGGGGTAACCGCTCGTCCGGGCCTCTTAGGTTCCCTGCTGGTGGGGCTTTCCTTTGCAAAGGCCTTTGCCTGGGCACGGGATATCCCCTTTATCGCCGTGGACCACCTGCTGGCCCACCTCTACGCCTCCCAACTCGCAGACCCCTCCAAGACTGACCAGGCAGCCCCGGTAGCATACCCCTTCTTAGGACTGCTGGTTTCCGGGGGACACAGTATCATCTGCCGTATGGATGCTTTTGATACCCTTACGGTTCTCGGAACCACTATTGACGATGCCGTCGGGGAAGCCTTTGATAAGGTGTCCAGCCATTACGGTTTTGGGTATCCGGGAGGGGCCGTTATAGACAAACTTGCGCAAACAGGAGACCCTTTAGCCTTCAATTTTCCCCTGCCCAAGCTGTACAAGGGGGAACATCGCTACGATCTCTCCTATTCAGGGCTCAAGACCGCGGTAATCAACCAGCGGGAACAGTTCCGCCGCAAGTCCGCTTCCCCGCTCAGACAAGAGGATATTGCCGCTTCCTTTCAGAAAACCGCAGTGGACATACTCCTGCGCAGCCTGTTTCGGGCAGTAGAAGACACGGGGCTTCGTACCGTTGTAGCAGGAGGCGGCGTGGCGGCTAATTCCTACCTCAGGCGGCTCCTTGGTGAACGGCAAGACCTGCGCTGTATCTTCCCTCCGCCAGAGCTTTGCGGAGATAACGGCGCCATGATCGCCGGTTTGGGCTATCACTACCTTATACGGGGGGAACGCTCTCCCCTCACCACGCAGGCTTGTGCCCGGGTAAAAGCCTTTAAGCGCTCGTATCCGTAACCAGAAGGAGCAGGGCGTACCGGTTTGCGGTATCCGGTGCCGGAAGCGGCTGCATTGGCGCCTATAGCCGGGGTAAAACCCGCAAGGATAAAACTCACTGAGTTTTCATCAGAAACTCAGTGCTATGTTACCTGAAACTCAGTGAGATTTTCTTAAAAGACAGTGAGTTCTTTCTAAAAATCACCGCCTTTCGCCTTAAAACCTTTGTCCGTAAGGATTTTTCATGCTATAATCGGGTTCTTGTACAGTTAAGGAGAAAGCTACGGCGGTTTGCTTGAGGCACGTCCGGCGGGAGAACCCCCAGGACCGGAGCCGGTTTAACCCAGGAAACATCGGGAAACCCGGGCATTTCGCTATCCCCGATGCTGTAGGGGCTTCTTGCGGTCAAATAGCGAAGTTCCGGGAATAGACTCCAGGCAGTGAGGGATTCGGCCTGGGCCTTCATATCGGCACAGGTTTTTTCTTGGGTATCTAAACGAGCGATAATAGCCTCAGCCTCCTTTTTGAGCAAAACAGGTACTTTATACCGACTGGCACCAGGGGTACAGGGAATTTCCACAAGTCTTCACTTAAAGGCGGTTCGTAGGAGTTCCTGGGTATAGGCCTCTTGGGGGTTTTTCATGATTTCCCCGGTAGGCCCTGCTTCCACTACCTTTCCCTGCTTCATAATGAGCAGCTCATGGCAGAGACTGCGCAGTATCCGCAGATCGTGGCTTATGAAAATATACGAGAGGCCCCGCCGCTGCTGAAGTTCCTTTAAGAGGCTCACCACCTGGAACTGTATGGTCCGGTCCAGACTGGAGGTGGGCTCATCCAGCACCAGGATGCTTGGCTCCAGGACCAGACTGCGGGCAATGCAGATACGCTGCCGCTGGCCGCCGGAAAATTCATTGGGGTAGCGGGAGAGTACCTCCTCTTCTCCCATGCCCACTTCCTTAAGACAGGATCTCACCCGTTCCCGCCGCTCTTCTTTGGTCCCCAGCTTATGAATCAAGAGCCCTTCCCCTACAATATGCTCAATGCACATCCGGGGACTGAGGGAGCCGTAGGGATCTTGGAAGATGATCTGCATCTTACGCCGCAGGGGACGCAGGGCCTCTTCGCCTAAGCCCTGAATTTCCTTACCCTCAATGCGTATGCTCCCCCGGCTTTTCTCAAGGCCCAAAAGGGCCTTCCCCAAGGTGGTCTTGCCGCTCCCGCTTTCCCCGGCAATGCCTAAGGTCTGGCCCCGGCGCAAGGTAAAGCTCACCCCATCCACTGCCTTGATATGACCGCGTACCCGCCGGAAGAGGCCTTTTTTAATCGGAAAATGCACTTTGAGGTCCTGAACCGCGGCAATCTCCGGGGCGCTCCCCTGGGGGACCGGGCTTTCTTGACTGATCTCAGAGCTCAGGAGCAGCTTGGTATAGGCTTCTTGGGGAGCGGAAAAAAGGAGCGCTCCCGCAGCGGTTTCGATGATCCTCCCCTCCTTCATGACCGCCACCCGGTCGGCCATGCGCCGCACTACCCCCAGGTCATGGGTGATGAAGAGCACTGCCATGCCTAATTCCTGTTGTAAGGTTTTGATGAGGGTGAGGATCTGGTCCTGGATGCTTACATCCAGGGCAGTGGTAGGCTCATCCGCGACGAGGAGCTTAGGCTTATTGAGGAGGGCTAAGGCGATCATCACCCGCTGCCGTTCCCCGCCGGAAAGCTCGTGGGGATAGGCGGAAAGCCGCTGTTCCGCATTATGCAGCCCCACCCTTTTAAGCCAGTCTATAAGCAGGGGCCGGCTGGCAGACCGGGAAAGACCCTGGTGGAGCATGAGGGATTCGGCAAGCTGTTTTTCTATGGTATGAAGAGGATTGAGAGAACTCATGGGTTCCTGGAAGATCATACCCAGGTCCCGGCCCCGGAGCTTTCGCAGTGCCTGCGCGTCCATAGTAAGCACATTCCGGCCTTCAAAAAGGATCTCCCCGCCAGGATAGCTTATCCACTCTTCGCTCAAGAGCCGCAACAGCGCTTGGGCGCTTACGGTTTTACCGCTCCCGCTCTCGCCCACCAGGGCCAAGGTCTCATGCTCATCAATATACAGATCGATGCCATGCACCACCTCTTTTAGGGACTCTGAGGACCGAGCGGTTTTGCCTGTATCCGATAGGTTTCCAAAGGCAGCCCTGAAAGCCCGGTACTCTACCAAATGGGTATACGGTGAAGCCCTGTCCTTGGCGTTCATGGCTTCCTCCGGGGATCGAAGGCGTCTCGTACCCCCTCACCGATGAACACCAACAGGCTCAAGGTAAGGCCCAGGATCACAAAAGCCGCAATGCCCAGCCAGGGGGCATGCAGATTGGCCTTACCCTGGGCCAGTAATTCGCCTAAAGAAGGGGAACCTACCGGCATACCGAAGCCCAGGAAATCCAGGGAGGTGAGGGTGGTAATAGAGCCTCCCAAGATGAAGGGAAGGTAACTCAGAGCCGAGGTCATGGCGTTGGGGAGGATATGCACAAACATGATACGGCTATGCTTCATTCCCATAGCCCGGGCGGCAAGCACATACTCGAAGTTCCGGGCTCGAAGAAATTCTGCCCGCACCACCCCCACAAGGCTCATCCAACTGAACAGCAGGGTAATCCCCAAAAGCCACCAGAAATTCGGCTCCACCACCGAGGAGAGTATGATCAGCATGAAGAGGGTGGGCATCCCGGACCAGACCTCCATGAAGCGCTGAAAGATGAGGTCAAAGCGGCCTCCATAGTAACCCTGTAATGCCCCAAGACCTATCCCCATAATCGAGGAAAAAAGGGTCAGACTCAGCCCGAAGAGCACTGAAATCCTGAAGCCGTAGATAAGCCGGGCAGCCACATCCCTGCCCCGGTCATCGGTACCCAAGAGGTTTTCCCTGGTAGGCGGCGAAGGGGCAGGACTGGGGAGGTTATAGTTGATAGTATCATAGCTGAACCCAATAGGGGGCTTGAGCATCCAGCCTTTGGCTTCGATGCGTTCTCGTATATAGGGATCCCGGTAATCCGTATGGATGTCAAACTCCCCGCCAAAGATGAGCTCCGAATAGTCATGGAAGAGGGGAACATACCACTTCCCTGCATAACGGACCACGATGGGCTTATCATGAGCGATACATTCAGCGAAAAGGCTCAACCCAAAGAGGATGCCAAAGAGCCACAGGCATACCAAGGCCCGCTTGTTTTTCTTGAATCGCTCCCAGCGATTGAGATGCCGGGCTACTCTGGCCCCGGGGACCTGCTTGTTAGCAGCGCCGGCAGATGGCACAAGGCTCATCCTTGAGCCTCGAAGGTGATCCGGGGATCGATGATGGTATAGAGCACATCGCTCACCAGGGAAAGGAGGAGTCCCATAAGGGTGAATAGGTACAACGTTGCGAAGATCACCGGGTAATCCCGTTGCATAGTGGATTCGAAACCCAAAAGGCCCATGCCCTCCAGGGAGAAGATCACCTCAATTAAGAGGGAGCCGGTGAAAAACATGGCAATGAAGGCCCCGGGGAAGCCGGCAATCACGATGAGCATCGCGTTTCTGAACACATGCCCCAGGAGTATGCCCTTTTCAGTGAGTCCCTTGGCACGGGCGGTCATGACGTACTGTTTATGGATTTCATCCAAAAAGGAATTCTTGGTGAGCATGGTCAGGGTGGCAAAGCCTCCGATGGTGATAGCCACAATAGGCAGAACCAGATGCCACAGATAGTCCAGGATCTGAGCGGGCAGACTCAAGTCCGCAAAATTAACCGACATGAGACCGCGCAGGGGGAAGACCTTGAGAAAACTCCCTCCAGAAAAGAGCACTACCAGGAGCACTGCAAACAAAAACGAGGGAATCGCGTTTCCCAAGATCACCGCACTACTGGTCCACAGGTCAAAGGGGCTGCCGTTTCGTATGGCCTTTTGTATGCCCAAAGGAATGGACACCAGGTATATAATGAGGGTACTCCACATCCCCAGGGAGATAGACACGGGAAGGCGTTCCGCGATGAGGTCCAGTACCGACCGTCCCCGGAACAGGCTGTCCCCGAAATTCAAGGTGCCGTAGTTTTTAAGCATATCCAGGTACCGTATTCCTATGGGCTTGTCAAAACCGTAGCGTTTTTCGATTTCCGCAATCACCTCTGGATCAAGTCCCCGGGCACCCCGGTACGCGGAGGAGTTGCTTTGCCGAATCCTGTCCGCATTAACCGGTCCTTGGGCTTGACCGCTTCCACTGATACGCTGAACCGCGCTGTTTTGACCCAGGCCCTGCATATCAGCGATGGCCTGATCCACTGGTCCCCCTGGGGCTATCTGCACAATGAAGAAGTTGATGGTAATGATCGCCCAGAGGGTGGGGAGGATCAACAAAAGACGCCGTATGATATATGCCGCCATGAGGTACCCCTTACGTTCTTTTGACCATACTCGACTTTCACCTTAATTGCAACCGAGTACGGCAAACCGCGAGGATAGCATCCGCGGTTTCCTCAGGTTTCTCTTGATGGGGGAGGTGGCCCGCACCAGGGATAACGCGATACTCCGCATCAGGCCGAAGGCTCCTGAGGGTATCTGCGGTATGCAAGGGCAGAATCCGGTCTTTCTCACCCCAGATAATAAGGATGAAGCCGGGAAAAGTCCGGATCTGCATGCTAAAACGAGAAACTGCACATAGGTGGGTCCAAACCAGGCTCCGCAGGGACCCGAAATAGGCCCGCTCCTGAGTAGGGCTTTCTACCCTGGCTATAACCCGTTCCCGGAGAAACTGCCGGTCCTCTTCAGGAAGACCATCTAAGTCCCCATAGTAACCATAGAGGGACCGATACGCGGCGAGGTGATCCCTGCGCAATCTCCGATACCATTTTTTGCCCACCCAGGGAAGCGCGCTCAGCATCCGTCTCGGATCAAGGTTCCTGCCCATGGGGAAGCAGCCGTCCAAAAGGATAAGCCCCTTGACCTTGTCGGGCCGGGCAAAGGCCCCAGCCTCGGCGATGATACTGCCCATAGAACTGCCCACCAATACCGCAGGGCCGGTCTCCTCCAGCAGCCGGAGGACCGCCTGAGTATGCTGTTTCAGACTGCTGGAAGAGCGGGTCCGAGACCGGCCAAAACCAGGGAGATCCAGGGCCAGCACCCGGTAGTACGGACCTAAACGCGGGATGAGGTGGCGCCAGGAATCCGCTTCATCCCCAAGCCCGTGGATCAGCATGACCGCAGGTGTACCCGGGCCTTGGGTGTCATAATAAAAGAGGGTTTCCTCATCCCCCTTAAGGGCTAAGACCTTTCCTAGAGCTGCCAGGGAAGGCCACATCCGCATACTATTCATGCCTCATACCATATACCAATCAGCCGTGAGGAGTAAGATCCATGCAGCAGAAGCCTCATAAACCCTTTAGCTAAGACCCAGCAGTTCCCCAAGCCTTTGGGCATTCACTGCCGCCTGCCCTTGAGGGTGATTGTTAAAATACACCAAGACCCGCTCAGCCTGAGCTTGCAGCCGCAGGATCCTCTCCTTCCAGCCTGCTAAGGCTGCATCATCGTACCGGTAATCATAGCGGGCCGCCCGGTCAGAACCCCAAAAGGCCTGCTGATTGCGGCCGTGAAGCCGTATATAGACCAAAGGAGCGGTGATGATCTCCAGGATAGGGGGCAAGCCTGATAAGGGAGGCAGATCCACCACGGCCAAAGCCACTGCCCGTTCCCGTAAGCCCTGGATCACCTGCTCCTTATACCATTGGGTGTTACGAAATTCCACTACCCGGGGCACTTCCTCAAAGGCAGCCAGGAGCTGCGCCAAGTAGCGCCGGTTTTCCTTCTCATAGTGGAAGGCATAGGGGAATTGAAACAAGACCGCCTCAAGGCACCGGGCTTCCTGCAGGGGTTTCAATGCCTCCTTGAAGGCCGCAGCCTGGCTTGCAAAGGAGCACCGGTCTCGCTCATGGGTCAGGGAGTCGTGGGCCTTTATGGAGAAACCCAGCGGGCAAGCGGCCTTGTGTACCAGGGCGGCAAGCCCGCTTGCCGTGGGCATACGGTAGTAGGAATAGTTCAGTTCCAGGGTAGCAAAGAGCCGTGCATAGCAGCGTAAATAAGCCTCCCTCTTGGTTCCCTCAGGATACACCGGCCCTACCCATTCACGGTAGGAGTACCCTGAAGTGCCGATACGAAGGATTCCCATATAACCGGTATACTAAACCGGTCCATTCCGGTCAAGGATGCGGGCAGGAAAGCGTCATGGCTCAGCCTGGTGGAAGACCGTACTTGAAACTTCATGGAGGGTGTGGTACACCAAGGTATCCATGAACTATTCCAGTCTGGCAAATCTTGCCGTAGTAGCCTGTCCCGGGGGTGAGGTGTTCGCCGATGAGGTAATCCTGCACCTGCAAGAAGGGTACCTTCGTAATCGTGAGCTGCTGATCACGCACTTGGCCGCCCGGTATCATCTGGATGCCCCCACTGTGGCGGCACGGATCAATTTCATCAATGAGGTTCTATCCCCCATGCCCTACGGGGGTGGGAAGATGAATACCTTCCAGACGCCTCAGTTCAAGGTTGCCACCCGGTTTAGCCTCTTTTCCAATGGGGAAGTCAAAGCAGAGATCCTGGAATCCATCCGCGGTAAAGATACCTACATTGTTCAGGATGTGGAAAACCATTATCCCGTGGCCTTTAATGAAGGAAAGAGCCGGCAGGTTCTCTCGGTGAATGATCACCTGCTGACCATCCTGGTTACGGTAGACGCGGTACGCCAAGCCGGAGCCGACCAGATAACGCTGGTAACCCCCATTTACCCCTATTCCCGGCAGCATAAGAAGAAAGGCCGGGAAGGGCTCACCGCAAGCCGGGTGGGGAAGATCCTTGAATCCTTAGGGGTCAACCGGATCATCACCCTGGACATTCATTCCCGGGAGATTGTCAACTCCTTTAACTACCTGCGACTGGAAAACCTGCATGCCAGTTATCAGATCATCCGTGTCTTATCCGGCCTTCCGGGGATAGTCTTAAACGATGACTTTGTGGTGGTCTCTCCTGATACCGGCGCGGTGGATCGGAATAAGTTCTATGCCACTGCCCTTAAGAAGCCCTTGGCCCTCTTGTATAAAGAGCGGGACTATTCCCGGGTTTCTATGGATGCCCTGGAAAACAACATCTCCGAGATAAAGCTTCTGGGAAATGTCAAAGGCAAGACGGTGTTCATGGCAGACGATATGCTGGGAACCGGTGGCACCCTCCTTAAGGCCATGCAGTTTCTCAAAGACCAAGGAGCCGGCAAGGTGATAGCCGCCATAAGCCTGCCCCTGTTTTCAGGAGAGGCGATTTCCTACTTTGATGCGGCCTATAAGGCAGGGCTTTTTTACCGTATCATCGGGACTAATGCCATCTACCACGAGGCGGTCTTACAGCGGGAATGGTATATCACCGTGAATATTACCAAGCTCTTTGCCCAGACCATTTGCCGCCTGCACCAGGGCCTTTCCTTGAGTTCCCTCTTGGATAACCGGGAGGTTATCGTCAAGCTCTTCGCCGAAAGCTGATGCCGAGACGTCTTTTTCCCTGGATACTCTGTGCAGATATAGGGACCTCTTCCCTTAAAGCCGCGCTCATTGATACCCGAGGCCGTGCTGCAGCCCTGGTCCGGGAGGCCTATCCCGTGGAGCGTTTTGCCTCAGGGGCCATCCGCGCCGCAGATTGGGAGGAGGCCTTGGCCAGGGCCTGGGGCCGCCTTGCTTCCCAGACAGGGATAGCGCCTGCGGCCCTGTGTATCTCCGGGAACGGACCTACCCTGGTTCCCCTAAACCCTCAGGGAGCAGCCTTGGCCCCGCTCCACTGGTATGACCGGCGCAGCAACGAGGAAGACCCCCAAGCCCTCAAAGGCCCCTCCCTCTTTCTCCCCTATGTCCGCTCCTTTATCAAGGACCGGCCCCAGGATTATGAAAACACCCGGTACTTGTGTGCCGCCCCAGAATGGCTTTCCTATCGCCTGGGCGCGGATCTGGTTACGACCCTGCCTGCGTTGGCCTATGAACCCTATTATTGGGACCCGGTACAGTGCGCCGCTGCCCAGGTGGATCGCACCGTGTTTCCCCCCTTCGTGAACCTGGGAAGCATCATAGGAAGGGTTTCCCCGGCTGCGTCAAACCGCTTAGGTCTCCCCGCAGGGATACCCCTGGTGGCGGGAGGCCCTGACTTTATCATGGCCCTCATAGGGGCGGGGGCATTGAAACCGGGTATGGTCTGTGATCGGGCAGGGACTTCCGAGGGTATCAATGTATGTAGTCCCGTCCCCCTTCCCCCCGGGCCCTTCCGGGTCCTTCCCCATCTGGAGGAGGGCTTGTGGAATATAGGCTGCCTTATTCCTTCCTCTGGAAGGCTCTTTGAATGGTTTAGAACCTTAAGCGGACAAGAGGCGCGGCCCTACCGGGAACTCCTCGCGGAACTGATCCCCCAGCCGCAAGGCGTACCGCAAGCCGGGGCCTGCTTCTTCCCCAAGGAGGGTGCCCTGCCAGGGCTCTTCCTGTCCTTAGGGGAAGGGGGATTGCCGAGCAGGAGGGAACTCGGCCGGGCGGTGCTGGACGCCATGGGCTTCCAGGTCAGGGGGGCCCTGAGCACGCTGGAGCGGCAGGGCTTTGTGATAAGGGAGCTTCGGGTCTGCGGGGGACAGGCTAAAAACCCCTTGTGGAACCAGCTCAAGGCGGATCTCTGCGGGTGTAGCCTACTGGTCCCCGAGCTATACGACGGCGAACTGGCAGGAGATGCGGCGGTAGCTGCGGTGGCCTTGGGGGAACATGTCGGTTTAGCCGAGGCCGTGAGCCGGATGATCCGCATGAGCGCCCGGTATGTACCTGCGGCTCAAACCCGGGACCAGTACACCGGGTACTACCAGGCATATAGGGCTCTGCAAGATCGGATGCGTGAGGCTTTGACCGGAGGCCATCATGGAGCGCTATAATATCCCGGAATCCTTTGAGGCCATGCAGGGGGCTATCCGCTCATACCAGGACGATTGGGCCCAAAGCCACCGGGGCAGAGACTGAGCCTCAGTAATACCCTGGTCCGCTTTGGGGTTTCCCCGGAGGAGTGTATCCGCTGGCGGGAGGAACTCTACGAGCCGGGGGCCTGTGTCTCCGTAGGGGATCGCTACGACATGGACATAGCCATTCCGCTGAGCCTAGGCATGGGAGGCATCCTGGTAGCGGGCGTAGCGGATGTGTATCAGCTATGAGGTGAGGGCGAGCAGGAATCCCCGCGGGAACCGGCAGCAGAACCATCATCCTCCACTCAGGTCCCCTGGAAGGGGTGGGCAGCTTGGGGAGGTATTCTGAAGCTCCGGGGATGACTCCGAGAGCTCTAGGGATGGCTCCGAGAGCTCTAGGGATGACTCCGAGAGTTCTGGGGATGGTTCCGAGAGCTCTAGGGATAGCTCCGAGAGTTCTGGGGATGGTTCCGGGAGCTCTGGGGATGGCTCCGAGAGCTCTGGGGATGGTTCCGGGAGTTCCGGGGGAAGTCGTTTTAGGGATTGCCGCCCTGGGGCCTGCCTTTAAAAAGACCGGAGGACGGCAGACCATCCTCCGGGGCTTTAGGATACCCAGGTGCCTGTGTTTACCAGGCTGCTCCTGTCTGGTGTATACTATGCCGGCAAAACCGAGGATTGAACCGCTGATGCCATAGGGTATGATCTGCGGAGAAGGGGCACTCATGGAGGGGGAATACAGGTACAGCGTGCTGCCGTCGGCTTTCCAAATACCAAGCCCAGGGCTGCCGTCTTGCTCCATTTCCAGAGTCCCATCTATCTCGCCCTGGGTTACGGCAAGCTTCGCCGCTACAGAGGCCCCCAGGGTATGAAAGGTGCCGGTTCCATCGGCCTTGAGGTCGTAGTAATAGTCCTGGCCGTCCCGGGTCAGCTTCCAGATTCCCGCAAGGCCCGGATCGGATACCACCAGGGCGCAATCCTGGCTTAACGTAATGGAAAGGATCAGTCGACGGGTGGTTTCCTGGAGCAGATACCGTTCGTCCCCTTTCACCGCATAGCCCAGGGTAAGGCTATGCGTACCGGAGCGGATCACCGCAGTGGCATCGCCCTTTAACGTAAGTTTACTGCCGGAGTCTCCCTTTCCCGGCCAGAGCCCCAAGAGCCCATAGGCCGCCGCCGCCGGGGTCCTGGTCTGGGTGGTATTTCTGGTATAGGGGGCAAGCAGCCTGGGTACTGCCGGCAACGGGTTTAACGGCTGGACAGGGTTCAAGATACTGGCCTTTACCGCAGGTACTGCCCTTGAGCCGGCGGATCTGTCCGGGTGTCTTTGTATCGGTGGAGCTGCCCGACTCCCTGGAAACCCTTGCGGAGCGGACCTTTCATAACGATGCAGGAGCCGGGATACGACGCGGGTACGTCATAAGAAGTGATTGACATATTGTACTAGTTCATTTACTATTGTACTAGATGAATAGTACAAATACCGAGAACGAAATCCGTTTTTCTCTGGATACGACTAAGGGCGTACCGGTATACCGGCAAATCATCCGGCAAATAGAATATGCCATTTTATCCGGCCGCCTCCAGGCAGGGGACCGGCTGCCGACCATCCGTTCCCTCGCGGTGGACCTCAAGATCAACCCTAACACCATTGCCAAGGCATACGGCGAACTGGAGATCCGGGGCATCTTGAATAAGCAAGTGGGAAGCGGCACCTATATATCCGGCAAAAAACCCGCAGGAGAGGAGGATGCCCGGGACCTGAAAATCCAGGAAGTGCTGGGACGCTTTATGGAGGAAGCGCGCTCCCTGGGACTGAGCAAAAAAGAACTGATGAATCTCATCGAGGCTTACGATGAAAGGAGTATGCAATGAGCCTTACACAAAGCGGTTTCCTTAAGGGTCCTCCGCAGCCCAAAAGAAAACAACCGGAAAACACTGCCGCGGGGCAGCATCTGCGGGATTTTACCCGTATGAAGCTGTTCGCCCTGCTCTTGTGCCTTGCAGGAATCATCCTGGGATCTGCGGGGAAGGGGGAAATCCCCGGGGGTTTGAGCGGGGCGGGCTTAACCGCAGTCTCCGCACTCACGGCCTTGTATATCCTCATCGTCCCGTCGGTACGGAAAATCGAGGAATGGCAGCGGGCGGTGCTGCTCCGTCTGGGACGGTTCCAGGGGGTGAGGGGACCAGGGCTTATCTTCCTCCTCCCCCTCTTGGATAGAATCTCCCAGATCATCGACATCCGCATCCGGGTGAGCGACTTTGCCGCCCAGGAAACCCTCACCCGGGACTCGGTCATGGTCAATGTGGATGCCTTCGCATTTTGGCTGGTCTGGGACCCCCAGAAGGCGGTCCTGGAAGTGGAAGACTACACCCAAGCGGTGATGCTGGCTTCTCAGGCAGCGCTCAGGAACGCGGTCTCCAGCAATGACCTTTCCACCTTTCTTGAACGGGGAGACCTGATTGAAAAGCAGATCCAGGCAGAGGTAGAGCGGCAGACCGCAGAGTGGGGCATTACGGTGCAGTACATTGAGATTACCGATGTGCAGATCCCCCCGGCCCTCCAGGATTCCCTCTCGCGCGTCGCCCAGGCAGAACGGGAAAAGAAGGGCCGTATCCTCCTGGCAGATGCGGAGATAGAGATCGCCCGCAAGCTGGAGGAAGCCGTAGCCATCTACGCCAAGAATGAACCTGCCATGAAGCTGAAGGTGCTTTCCATCTTAAACGAGGGTCTCAAAGCGGGGAATTCCATGATGCTGGTCCCCTCCGGCATTACCGAAGAGCTCAAGGTCAAAGACATCTTCGGCTTAGAAGCGCTGAGCGAACTCCGGCATAAGCAGAAAGCCGCAGAATAGGAGGGGCTTCCTCCCGGCTCCATGCAGGGAGACCTTATCCATGGTGAATAGTTAGATCATAGTAACTTTAAGGAGGCATACATGACGGTAATACAAGCGGTAAACGCGGTGAAAGAGTACGGGCTGAACGGCCAGAAGGTCCACGCCCTGCGGGGGATAAACCTGGAGTTCCAAAGCGGTGATTTTGCCGCAGTGGCCGGTCCTTCCGGGAGCGGTAAGTCTACCTTTCTGCACCTGGCAGGATGTCTGGACACTCTTTCAGGGGGCCGCATGATCGTGGGAGGGCAGGATGTGGCAGGTCTGTCCCGGAAGCAGTTAGCGCTGCTGCGGCGCCATAGTATCGGGTTTATCTTCCAGGCCTATAACCTCATCCCGGTTCTCTCCGCGGAGGAAAATATCGGCTTCCCCCTCACCCTCTTGGGGGTGGATACTCAGGAGATCCGCGACCGGGTCGCCCAGGTACTCGCCGAGGTGGGGCTTGCGGGCATGGAAAAACGTCGCCCCAAGGAGATGAGCGGCGGCCAGCAGCAGCGGGTGGCTATAGCCCGGGCCCTGGTAAAAAAGCCCTCCCTCATCCTCGCTGATGAACCCACGGCAAACCTGGACTCGACCATTGGCCGGGAGATCCTGGAACTCATGTCCCGGCTCAACAAAAGCGAAGGGATCACCTTCATCTTTTCCACCCATGACCCCATGGTCATGGACTATGCCCGAAGAATAGTCCGTATCCGGGACGGGCAAATCGAGTCGGACGAGGTGAAGCAATGACGATAGCAAACATACTTGAGTTGAAGCGGCTAGCACTGCGGAACCTGGGGCGGCACAAGGTGAAGACGGCGCTCACCATTGCAGCGGTAAGCATCAGCGTGGGTCTCTACATTGCCGCGGACGGCTGGCTTGCAGGGATAAACATTGATTCCCTGCGGAATATCGCCAACTTCGAGATGGGCGCGGCGAAGTTGCAGACAAAAGCCTATTTCGACAAGAAGGGCGAGCTTCCCATGTACGAAAGTTTCGCAGGCTGGGAGCAAAGCGCCGCCGCCCTCTCCAGGGCGGGCTACGACAGCGCCCCGCGCTTTGTGTTTACCGGGACCATCTACACGGAAGCGGCCTCCGCGCCCATGCAGTTTATCGGCTGCGAGCCTGCGGCGGAGGAGCGGGTCCTCCGCTACGCGCAGTACATCGAGTCGGGGCGCTTTATCAGGAACGGGGCCTTCGAGATAGCGCTGGGGGCGGTAACTGCGGACAAGCTCAAGGTGGGGATTCCCCAGCGGCCCCGGTGGGATGAACTGGAGGAAATCCTCAACGGTTTGCCGCAGGAGGAGCGGGGCTTTGTGCGGGGCCTCTACGAAAAAGCGCCGGTGAAGAGCGGCGGCCTCTTCGCCCCGGCGGAAGCGGCCCCGGCACGGCCCGGTGAGGAACGCTGGGTTTTGAAGAAAAACATCCCCCCGGAGGAACTGGCCCGCTGCTGGAATCTGCTGGCGGAGACAGGGCGGATGAACGTGCGGCTTTCCACCGTTATCGACATCAAAGCCACCCCGGAATCCGTGCGGAAGGAGAAGTATGACGTGGACCTTGCCCCGGCCTTAAGCGCGGAAGAACTGGCGCTTTTCCACCGCGCCTACGAGTTTGATGAACTGACCGAAGCATGGTATTTGACTTCCGAAGACGAGGCGCTCCAGGCCGAAGTGCTGGCCGCCATGATCCGCTCGGATTATGCCGGGGCCGTGCGGCATGTGAACCAGCTTATCTCCGCCGTGGTGGCGGGGGTCGTCAATTCACCCAACCCCATGACCAACAACAATATCGCCTGGATTCCGCTGGACGTTTTACAGGACGAGGCCGGGCTTATGCTGGAGGGGCGGGTTACGGAACTCCTCATCCGGGCGCGGAACGCCGACGACGCGAAAGTCCCCGGAGCGGACGAACGCCCCGCCGCCATTAAAGCGGCTATCGCGGGCGCGGCCTACACGCTTCCGCCGGAACAGGACATCTATTCCTGGGAAGCCTACGCCGCGGACTACCTCTCCGCTTCCCGTGGAGACAACATTACCACCCAGGTAATGATCCTCGTCCTATTCGTCCTTTCGTTTATGGGCATCGCCAACACCATGCTCCTTGCCATCCTGGAACGCACCCGCGAAACCGGCATGATGCGGGCTATGGGCATGACCGACAGCCAGTTGATTGGCGTCTACATGATGGAGGCGGGCATGGTGGGCTTCTTCGGTTCGCTCATCGGCATTGCCCTGGGCTGCCTTATCAATATCCCCATGGTCAAGTACGGCATCGACTTTACCGCCATGACCGAATCAATGGGCGGGGACATCGGCTACCGGGTTACCGGCGTCTTCCGTTCCGCCTGGAACGTCCCGATGATCGCAGGCGCTGGGTTCGCCGCCACAATTCTGGCTTCCTGCATGGCCTTCTTCCCCACCCGGCGGGCCCTGAAAATGCCGATCACCGAAAGCATGAGATTTGAATGATGGAGGAGTGAGGAGGTACATTATGGAAAAGGTCAAAATCGGGGGTGCTGGAACCCTCATCAAGATCGCGTACCGCAATATTTTGCGGAACAGGCGGCGGACAGCGTTCTGTATCAGCGCGGCGGCTATCGCGGTGTTCTTTACGGTGTTTATGCAGGCGTGGATGGCGGGCATGACGGACAACATGGAAGAAGTTGTCCGCACCTTTGACACGGGCCATGTGAGCGCGGTCTCCGCCCGTTACGAGGCGGAGAAGGAGTATTACCCCGTGTGGTTCCCGATTGCCGGCGGCAATTATGCCGAGGGACGCCCCGTAGCGGAACTGGAGCGCCTTGCCTTAGGTCTTAACGGGGTGAAGGCGGCCCTTCCCCGCATCACCGCCTACGCCACCCTCCAGGACAGCACGGTGAAGCACGCCTTCCTCTGGGGCATCAAGGTCAGGGAGGAACTGGCGCTGAACAGCTTCAACCTTACCCGCCGGGACTCAGGCATTGTGGAGGGACGCTACCCGGAGCCGGACGCCAACGAGTGCGCCGTCGGGGTCAGGATGGCGGAAAAGGCGGGGCTGCGGGTTGGAGACCGTCTGCCCCTCAAAACCGTATCGGCGCAGTTTTCCGACAAGATGTGGAGCCCGGTCATCACGGGCATCTTTCAGTTTGATTACCTCAAGTATGACGAGGATGCGATCATCGTTGATTTTACCCGGCTCCAGCGCCTCCTCGTATTGGGGGAGGGAACCCAGCAGTTCTTCATCTACGCAAAGGACGCCTCCCAAAGCCGGGCGCTTGCGGCGCAGTTCAAGGCGCTTTTGGGGGAGGACAGCGTGGTTCGGGACTGGCGGGATAATTACTTCGTGGCCATGATGCAGCAAAGCATGATGGTCTTTGCGGTGGTGTACCTTGTGTTCCTCATCGTGGCGAGCTTCCTCATCGTCAACACCGTGGTGATGATCATCCACGAGCGGATCAAGGAAATCGGCATGATGGGAAGCCTGGGGATGAGCCGCAGCGAAATTGTCCGGGTGTTTTTCTTCGAGGCGGTGTTTCTCAGCGTCCTGGGATCGCTTGCCGGCTGCGCCTTGGGGGGCATGGTAACCCTGGGCTTTTCCTTCTTCCCCCTGGAACTGGACATCTTCACCGGCGGCGGCATGAAAGAATTCCCCATGTCGGGAACCATAACCCTCGCCTTCGACCCGGTAATCCTCGCCCAGGGCTTTGTCTTCGGCGTAGCGATCACGTCGGTCTGTACGCTGTTCCCCTCGCTCAAAAGCGCCTTCGTGGAACCGGTGGAAGCGCTACGGAGATAATGAGCAATGAACAGCGAAGAAGAATTCTCTATTACTTATTTCTTGTTTATGGAGGTTTATGATGAAAGTAAAAGTGTTTGCGGTTTTATTTGTGATAGCGGCGGCGGCGTTTGCTTACGGGCAGACGGCGGCGGAGCTGCTCAGGCAGGTGGATGATAACGAAATCTACACTACCATCGAATACGAGGCGGAGATGATCATTGATTATCAGAACAAGCGCTTTGTAAAAACCATGAAAACCTGGGGACGGGAAAATTCCGACAGCTTTGTCGAGTTTACCAATCCCGAAGACCGGGGGACCCGCTACCTCAAGAAAGGGGGGCGGCTCTATGTGTACTCCCCGGACACCGAGGAGGTCATGCTCATTTCCGGGCATATGCTTAAGGAAAGCATGATGGGATCGGATATGTCCTATGAAGACACTATCGAAAACGAGACGCTCTCGGCCCGGTATGATCCGTTGCTGGGCGGCTCGGCGGTGTGGAATGGGCGGGCCTGCTGGGTGCTGGACCTGACCGCGAAAAAGCGGACCGAGAGTTACCCCAGGCAAAAGCTCTGGATAGACCAGGAGACCGGGGACTGCCTCCACTATGAGCTTTTTGCCCTTTCCGGAGCGAAACTCAAAGACTACAATCTTGTCAAGGTGGAAGTCTTCGGCGGTCGCCGCTTCCCGGTGGAAATTGAGCTGCGGGACCTCCTGCGGAAAAACAGCAAAACGACTCTGGTCATGCGGAACGTGGTTCTGGACAAGCCCATTGCGGATTCAGTGTTCAGTCAGCGGAATCTATCCCGCTAAAAACAGGAAGCTTAAGGAGGAGTGTCCTATGAAGGTCATGGGGATACGCAGCCTTGTGGGGCTGCTGGTTTTGCTCGGTATGAGCACGGCTATGGCCGCTGCCCAAGGGCTCACGGTTTCCGGAGTCATTGAGAGCACCATTACCGCGGGGGCAGGCACCGGAACACTGCCGAATTTTTTCTACGGTCTTGAGGAGTACGCCAATCTGCGCGTCCAGGGAAAGTTACGGGAGGGCCTTTCCTTTTACAGCGCCTTTAACCTGACTGCCGCGGCAGGAATCCCCGCACAGGGGCTTGATCCCCAAGCCTCCCCTGGGCTGAGTGCAGCCTCCCAGAACTATGTTGCGGCCATAGAACTGGAGCGGCTCTCCTTCCGGCTCAACCGGGACTACCTGGACATAGACGGAGGGCTCATGAGGATTGCCGCAGGGTACGGCCAGGTCTTTGGGCCTTCGGATTTTCTCAATCCCAAGAATCCCCTGAAACCGGATGCCCGGCCCCGGGCCGTGCTGGGGGGAACCCTCTCTGCCTATCCTAAGGATTCCCTTAAAGTTCAGGTCTTTGCATCTGCCCCCAAGAACCCCTTCGCCCTTGACGGAGGCGGATTCCTTGGGGGCATCCTTGGGGAGACCCACAGGGACCGGGCGAGCATTCAGGCGCTCTATGCCTACCAGGCCCCAGAGGAAGGCTCGCTGCGGGGCATTCACCGCGCGGGATGTTCCCTCAAAGCGGATGTATATCTAGGCTTGATGGCGGATGTCCTCTATACCTACACGCCCCAAGAGGATCTTGGCTTCTCAGGGCTTTCTGCCAGTGCAGGCGTAGACTATTCCTTTCTGGACGGCCACTGGTATGTGCTTGCAGAGTATCTCTACAATGGTTCTGCCTCTTCCACCTCAAGGGAAAGCGGCAATGTAAGCGGCTTTTCCGGAGAACAATTTCTGTATGGGGCCATACAATACCTGGTAAATGACTATACCCGCATTACCCTGGCCTGCCTTTCGGCTTTGAGTGACGCTTCCTTTGCCCCGCTTCTCAGTGCAGAGCATGAACTGGTCCAGGGCTTTATCCTAAGCCTTTCCGCCCAGGTGCCCTTGGACCGGGATGTCTTCTTCAATGATGGCAAGCAGGGGGAACTGGGGCCAAGAAACACGCAAGAGCGCTTTTTGTTCCGCTTCAAGGCCCGGCTGCGTTTCTGAGCAGTCCCTTAAGGAATCGCCGAGGTGGATGGGTCCCCAATACATTTTAGGATAAAAATCGTTGCCATTCTGTAAGGGGCATCGCATACTTACTATAAATACAGTCTGAGAAGAAATGTATTAGCAGAAAGGATTGTTAGTGGATGTACTGCTCGCCCCCTCATGGGGCCGAGGAGACGACTTATTCACGTATGACCTGAACCTCGTACCGCAGACAAGGCGGTATGGTTTGGGTCTTTTTTTATAATGTGGAACCTTTTCATCGTGGAAAACGGTCTGGACGCAAAGGATGTCCCTGCGGCGGACGGCAGTATCTACCGTATCGAGTATCTGCGGGAGCACATCAAAGCGATGAAGCAGACGGTAGAAGAAGACGGCGTGGAACTGTGGGGCTATACCACCTGGGGCTGGGGGATCTCTTTCAGGGGATTGCCGGTCTTGATACCTGTCTGGTATCAAAGCCCCATGCCGCGCCCTATCTCAAAGCCGCGGCACTCTGCGGGGTCTCCCCGGGGGCCTGTGTCTCCATAGGGGATCGCTACGACATGGACATAGCCATTCCGCTGAGCCTAGGCATGGGAGGCATCCTGGTAGCGGGCGTAGCGGATGTGTATCAGCTATGAGTGAGGGCGAGCAGGAATCCCCGCGGGAACCGGCAGCAGGACCCTTCCCCTCCACTCAGGTCCCCTGGAAGGGCTGGGCATTTTGGGGAGGTATTCTGAAGCTCCGGGGACGGCTCCGGGAGTTACGGGAAGGTATGCCGAGTCCGGGGGAAGCCGTTTTAGGGTCTGCCTTTAAAAGACCGGAGGATGGCAGACCATCCTCCGGGGCTTGGCTGCAAGCAGGCGGCCCTGGACGGCGAAACCGGCGTCTTGTATGTGGACCCCGGAACCGGAGCGATTCCGGGGAAAACCGACCCGCACGAAAAGCGGGCAGCCCCTCAAGCTCTTTGCCAACATCGGCTCGCTAACCGATGGGGAAGCGGTGCTTGCACGCGATGCCGAAGGCATAGGAGTGTTTCGCGGTGAGTTTCTCTATCTGGGACAGGAAGACTATCCCGGCGAGGATATTCAATACGAAAGCTGCCGCAAGGTCGTGGAAACCATGCAGGGCAAGCGGGTCGATTATTTCCACCTGCCCGGTGCAGAGAACCCTGCCTTGGGAATGCGGCGATACCCACCATGAGGCGATTATACGCCGTGGAGATGGGCCTGGACGAGCTTTCGGTAGAGCCTTCGTATATCCTCAGCCTGCGCCGAAGGATATCGGAGCTCTAGAAGCGATGCTGAGCCTAGGCAGGGGGAACTCTCCATCTGGCTTCCCTTGAGGCGTAGCGAACACTTGTACGCCTCGGTTCCTATGAGTATAGTGGTGCGTAGCAGAGGCCATGAAAAAAACATACGAAACCACAGACATGCCGAAACGGGTCTTCCTCGTGGGCATCCATGATGCGGACATGAACCGGGAGGAAGCCGATTCCCTGGCGAGAGAGCTGCGAGGGCTGAGCAGGACCCTGGGCCTTGCCATTGTTGCCCAGGAGCAGGTGTATATCAGGAAAGGGCATTCCCAATTCGGCATGGGAAGCGGGAAAGCCCAAGACCTGGTGCAAAAGGCCGCAAGCCTTGAAGCAGACTGTTTTATTTTTGACGGGGACTTACGCCCTTCTCAACAGAGGAACTGGGAAACCCTCAGCGGTATTGCCGCTATGGATAGGCAAGAACTCATACTCCAGATTTTCGCATCCCGGGCCAGGACCAAAGAAGCGGGTTTACAAGTGGAACTGGCCTCGCTTGCCTATGCCTTACCCCGGTTGCAGCATAAATACCTGGCTCTCGCGCGCCAGCGCGGGGGACGATACGGCGCCAAAGGTCAGGGAGAGACCAAACGGGAGACCGACCGCCGCCTGGTGGAACAGCGCCTTACCCGCCTGCAAGAGGAATTGGCGGTGGTACGCCAGAGGCGGCAGGTACAACGGCGAAAACGGGAACGCCGGGGCATCCCTACGGCTGCCCTGGTGGGGTATACCAATGCGGGTAAGTCATCGCTGCTCAATGCCATGACCCAGGCCGATGCCCTGGTAGAAGATAAACTGTTTGCCACCCTTGACCCCACGACGCGGCAGCTTATACTGAAGGACCGGCGGCCCCTGCTCCTCATCGACACGGTTGGGTTCATACGGCGCCTTCCCCATACCCTGGTAGAGGCCTTCCGCTCCACCTTGGAAGAAGTGAGCCATGCAGACCTGCTCATACAGGTGCTTGACGCATCGGATCCTGATGTGGACCGGTATTTTGAAACCACCTGCTCGGTGCTTAGGGAACTGGGGGCCCAGAGGCTGCCTATGATTACGGCCCTCAACAAGATAGACCAGGTAGCTGCTCCTGAAACCTTGGAATTCCTCAAGCAACGGTATGCTGAACGGAGTACCGCGAGCGTCCTCATTTCCGCGAAGCACCATACCGGTATGGATGCACTTGCCCAGCATATTGCGGGGCTCCTTTCCACGGAGAACGCCCGCCTCCGGCAGGGCTGCCCCCTGGTACCTAAAGTTCCTTGATAGGGTTTTATCCCATTGCTTTACCGGGCCGGTTCTCTTTATGAGAACCTCACCTCATCAGGCGAAGGCTTGCAGCAGGTTTCCCGCCACTGGGCAAGCTCAAGCCGCTCACTGGTTATCTCAAACAGAAATTTATAAAATAACGGACATTCCCCTTCTTCTGGAATAACCGGCGCAGACTTGGTAAACATATCCGCGGGTAGGGAAACCCGCTGCTCACCGGTTTTGAGGTTAATTGCCATACCCCGGCAGTTAAGCATGTAGGGGTTTTCGTCAAAATCCTCTACCTTGCAAAATATCCGCTTCTTGTTTTTCAGCATGGAGGCGACGGGCGAAAAAATCGAGGCATGAGTAGAGGACTGGTTCTCCGTCGTTTACTGTTCTGTTCTCCAGCGCGTGCAACATGAGGGGAGATTTTGCCGACATGACGGGGGCCTCTTACACTGCCCATGAAGAGGGACGGATGAGCCTGAGTTTTTACATTCCCTCAGGCGGGAATCAAGGGCTTGGGTTCCCTTATCGGACCACCTGCCTTCCTGAAAGCCTTTGAGGGCTTCTTCGGTGAAAGGGCTCATCGAAAAGACTTGGGGTTTTGAGGGCATGGCGGCGCAACCGAACAAGTCCCAGCCCATTGCCGCCGCAGGGTCTTTCGTGTACTCATTCCCCGTCTCTTATCTGTTTCCTGTCTCATCTCACCGCGCCCTGAGAAAAGCCCTTCGGAACCAAAACCTGCCGCGCCCTTGTCCATCCATCTCTACCATAGACCTACGGGGGCAGGCTAACCAAGACCAACGCAACCAGCTGGTTGTACCTGCCGCAACTAGCTGGTTGTGCCTGTCGCAACTAACTGGTTGTGCCTGTCGCAACTAGCTGGTTGTGTGCCTGTCGGCTATGCCTGCTCCCGGTTCGGGGGAGGAAAACCGGCTTTCCTGTTGGATGCGGACTCTGTACCGGGAGGCAGGAGCGCCCCCTTCCGCCACAGGCTAGGCCCCTAAGGCCCGAACACCGGGCCGGTTCCTGCGCGGATACAAAACACCCTGAGACCGGACAAGGGCACGGAACAGCCTGTCTCACGGGACTTCGCGAGACCGCTGTTTCGCCCACCCCTAGCACTCAGGGGAGCGGGGGTTTAACGAACATACCAAGGGGCTGATAAGACAGACAGACCCCGCCAGGGTTTAGGCTGCCTGACCCTTAAGAAGGTTCTTCGCCATACATTCCGCGTTTCTATCCGGTGATTCTTCAGCCCAATGAGTCTATACCTTACAGAAGCTTTGAGGCGCTAATCCTGCAGTTCCCCTATCCTGGGTGTGGAGCAGTCCTTTTGAACCCCGCTTCACGCGGAACGGCCCTGGTGCAGGCAGAGGGTTTCCACCATGCTCTCCATACATGCCTGAGCTGCCACCAAGGTCTCCATCCCATACCCTGCCGCAGCAGCCGCGCTTTGCCTGCCTATACACAGGGCCTTGATACCCCGAATCCTGCCGGCTCCCGCGATTTCCCTGAAACCTTCTACGGTGGACACGCTGGTAAAGGTAACCCAGTCCAGCCCCTCCAAGAGGAGCTCCCCATACAGGGGATCCTGGTATCCAGCAGCAGGCAGGGTGTCATAGACGGGAATGTCCACAAGCGCAATGCCCGCGGCTTTAAGGGGCTTGAGGACTTCATCGGTGCCTATCCTGGACCTGGGTATGATGACCCGTTCACCGGATTGCATCGCCCGGGCCAGGGCCATACCCAAGGAACGGCCATTGGAGAGGTCCGGGACCAGGTCAACCAGGAGCCCCCGCGCTTCCAAGGCCGCGCTCGTGGCCCCGCCAATGGCGGCAAAGCGAATACCCCCAAGGCTGCGGATGTCCCGTTGAGCGGCCCTGAGCTTTGCAAAGAACACCTCCACCCCTTCAGCGCTGGTAAAGGCCAGCCAGTCCCGGCTGCTCAAGCCAGGCAGGACCTGTTCCAGGAGCGGCGTCTCCTGGAGGGGGACGGTCTGTATAGCCGGTATGGGGATCACCTCTGCTCCTGCATCGGCGAGCAGTTCCGAGAGGCGGGATTCCTTCCCCAACGGCCTGCTTACCCCTATCCTCAGTCCCCCTAAGGGCTTTGCCTCGATCCAGGAAAACCCGGGGGCTAAGGCGCAGACCTGGCCAATCACGATGACCGCCGGGGCCTTGATACCCGCCTGGTACGCCTCAACTGGTAAACAGGATACCCTGGAGAGCAGCTTCCGCTGTTTCGCGGTGGTCCCCTGTTCGAGAATGGCCCCCGGAGTCTGCGGATCCAGCCCGGCATGGAGCAGGCCCATACAGATCTCCTCCAGCGCGCTAAAGCCCATGAGAAAGATAAGGGTTCCCCCTGCCTGCACGAGAGCCCGGTAGGGTATGGGCCGGGCTTCCTCGCCCTTGCGGTGCCCTGTAACGATATGGACCGCAGAGCTATAATCCCGGTGCGTGAGGGGTATGCCGAAATAGGCGGGTACGCCCAGGGCTGAAGATATGCCCGGTACGACTTCAAAGGGGATGCCTGCTTCCTTGAGCCCTTCCAGCTCTTCTCCGCCCCGGCCAAAAAGAAAGGGGTCCCCTCCTTTGAGTCTCACCACCTGCTTCCCCCGGGAAACGTGCTTCACGATAAGCCGGTTTATGTCCTCTTGAGCCAGGCAGTGCCTGCCCGGCTTTTTTCCTACATATATCCGTTCTGCCTGTGCCGGAATCTGGGCAAGTATGCCCTTGCCCACCAAACGGTCAAAGAGCACCACCTGGGCCTTCTGTAACACCCTTTCAGCCTTCACCGTGAGCAGTCCCGGATCCCCCGGTCCGGCGCCCAAAAGCCACAGCTTCCCCGGCCTAGCGGCATGGTGCTGGGCCATAAGGCGTACGGCCAAAAGCGCTCCCAGATGCTTCCCCTCAGTCTTGGCCCCGGTACTATGGCCCCGTAGTATAGATGCTCCTCCTGGGACCGGTTCATCCGGGCAATAGAGGCCGGTAAGGTGCAGGGTATCCCCTTCCAGCACGGCATAGGCTGCTATGGGCGTGCCGCAGCCCCCGTTGAGGGTTCTCACAAAGGACCGTTCAGCCTCTGCACAGATCTGACTTTCAGGGCTATTGATGGAGTGGACCAGTTCCGCTAGCAGCCCAGGGGCATCCCGGATCACTACTGCCAGGGTACCCTGCCCCGCGGCAGGCAGGATTTCAGAGACGGTAAAAATCCGGTGGATCCGCTCCTCAAGGCCAAGCCGCTTAAGCCCGGCCACTGCCAGCACCAAGGCCCCGTATTCCCCCTGATCCAGCTTTTCCAGCCGGGTAAGCACATTACCCCGGATCCCGGCGATCCGCCAATCAGGGAAGAGCCGGGCCAACTGAAGCCGCCGCCGTTGGCTGGAGCAGCCTATGGGTTTTCCCTTATCCGGTTCCACCCTGCCTTTGGGAAGGATCAAGGCGTCCCGTGGATCTTCCCGTGTGCTATACGCACCGATGCGAAGCTGCTCCTCCAGGTCCATAGGCAGATCTTTCAAGCTGTGTACCGCCAGATCAACCCGGCCATCAAGCAAGGCCCTATTCACTTCCTTGATAAAGAGCCCTTTCCCCCCTTGGGTATCCAGGGCTGTATCCAGGAGGAGATCCCCCCGCGTCTTCATGGGGCATACTTCCACCGCATACTGCGGGTACCGCGCCTTCAGCTCCCGGATCAGCAGTTCAGTCTGTATAAGGGCAAGCCGGCTGTCCCGGGTCCCGACCTGTAGGTTCCTCATAGGCTCTCGGCGCTTCCTTTGGATAGCTCTTGCCTGGTCTGCTCATGGGTTTTACCGGTGCGGGAGGCTTGCAAGGCAATGGTTTCCAGGGCATGAAAGCAGGGCTCCCACATACTCAGGTCCAGGGTATCCTTAAGGCCAAAAAGGAGTTTCCCCAAGACCCGCTGAGACGTATGGGAAAGGGCATTCCGCAGCCGGTCCTGGGATTCGGCGTCCAGCCCTAGGCTTGCCAGATGACGGTTAAGGCGCAGCACCAGATCCGCGGAGGCGGCCTGCTGTATCGCGGCAATACTGCCCACATAGGAGCGAAAGGCATACCAATGAGCGAATTCGGTCATACATTCCTGGAGTATGGCTTGTATCGCTGCTGCATCGGATTGCTCGTTTTTGGGTAAGACCCCTTCCCCCAGGTGATCGATGTCTATGAGGGTCACGCCTTCCAGGCTGCGTATGGCAGGATCCATATCCCGGGGCACCGCCAGATCAATAAACAAACGATGGCGGCCGTCCCATAAGGGGGAAAGCTGTTCCAGGGTAAGGGTATAATGAGGGCTCATGGTGGCGCTGATGAGGACGGTATACGCCATGAGGGAAGCATAGCGCCGGTCGTACGCTATGACCTTGCAGCCTTGAGGGACCAGGTCCTCCCCCTGCCGGTGCTGCCGAAGGGTTACCGTAACCTGACAGCCCGCCTTGACCAGCTGTGCTGCGGTCTGCCGGCCGATTACCCCGTTTCCAATCACCAAACAGTGCAGGCCGCTCAAGGGGAGCTGCTGCTCACGGCCATAGGCTTGTATACGCTCCAGGGCCACTGTGGCAAGGGAAACCTCTGAGCGGTTTAGGTTCGTCTCGGTTTTGATGCGCTTCGCACAGGCAATGGCCATTTGAAAGAGCCGTTCAAGCACGGGATCCGTACTTTTCGCCTTCCGGGCCGCATCTAAGGCCCCCTTGACCTGGGCCAAGATTTGATGCTCTCCCACAATCCGGGATTTTAAGCCGCCGGCCAACAAGAACAGGTGCTCCACTGCCTCCATACCCTGCCGGCAGACCCAGAGAGCGGCAGGAAACGCATCGGTAGCCTCCTCCGGGCTCGGGGCTTTCAGGGTCAGAAGGATCTGTTCCGGCCCCGGGTCTTCCTGCCGGCTCCCGCTGAGATACAGCTCGGTCCGGTTACAGGTTGCAATGATGACGCAGCCCAGATGGGGATAGGAGCGGGTGATCCATTCCAGCGCAGCCTCCAGGCTCGAGGAGCTAAAGCTAAACCGCTCCCGCCGGTGAATATCCGCCCTGGTGTGGTCAATACCTGCCATCTGTATATACATCCTTCATGCCTCCTGTGCATCATCCTTTCCCCCTTACCAATTGCTTTTTTCTGTCTCGTTGGCTTTGCAGTTTCGTATTTTTGACGCTATTTTCTTTGAGGTCATTTTTCGGTAAGGCGCCGAAGCTGAGTATACAGCGGTTGGTGATACTCCGGTATGACTTACTATACAAAATAATATTCATCACATCCCCTCCTTGAACACAGCACCACGCAAGAACCCTGCAAAACAGGGGGGAGCTTTCAAGCACTGGACGGGATCACTACAAAACACACACGCGGCAATAGGGTACATGGCGTCCTCCTCGGGACCGGTACGGTGCGGGCCTGAGCCCTTACCGTACATCCTGACCATCCGGATTATCTCAACGGGATACTGAAGGAAGGGGCGCTGCATAGGCAGTGGGATACCCGCTCCGTTCTTCCGAAGGTGTCAGGTAACTGCGTAAAGACCGTCTCCCGGCTTCCGGATCCAATTACTCACGACGCCTTCTTACGAGCCTGCAAGGAAGCTAAGGCCTTGGCAAAGCCCTCGTAATGGCTTCTTCCCGGGTAGCTTACCGAGCCCCCGGATAGTCGCTTTTATCCCCGGTTACGGTGGCGGGACCGCCGCGGATTTGCACCGCATTCCGATATCCCTACGCATAACAGTTCATATAAATATACCAGTAACTATAGGGCAGATACCTTTCCTCTGTCAATCTTGGGTTTGCCCTCATAGGCAGGCTACACCGAAGCAGCCTGTCTCCGGGAGGCTGTGACAAGCGGGAGTCCTGGTCAGGAAATCAAACGTTTTTGCAAGGAGATGCGGGAGATTTTCCCAGGAGATCAAGCGTTTTTCCAAGGAGATCAAGCGTTTTTCTCAGGAGATCAAGCGTTTTTCTGCCGGCCTGGAGAGCCTATGAGTTTGTATAGCCTGCCGTACATGCGACGGACATACGAAAGCCCTGCCCGGCTTCTTTGTGCGCTCGCCCTGGGCTTTCACCTCCGTACATCTGTATCATATTAGAGAACTATACTTTTAAACGCCGATGCCCGGAGCCACGGATATTTTCCTTGACAATTCAGTGAGACCGTTCCATCATAGTAGATTAAAGACAAGATAGCATAACGATTGTACTACAAGGAGCGCTTCCATGAGTCATAGGACGGATCTTATCAAAAATGTTTCCATAGCCGGTCATGGCGGGACCGGAAAAACAAGTCTATTTGAACATCTGTTGTTTGCCGCGGGGGTGATCCCCAAGGCTGAAACCGTAGAATCCGGTAAAACCATCGCTGATTCGAGCCCTGAAGAAATTGAGCGGAAGATCTCGATCCATGCTGCTATGGCACATATTGAACGGAATGGCAAAAAGATCAATATGTTTGATACCCCTGGGTCTTCTGATTTTTTCGGGGATGTTATTTTAACCTTCCGGGCTTCGGAGTTTGTCCTCCTTACCGTGGACGGTCGCGCCGGAGTACAGATTGGAACCATCAAACTCTGGCGGGATATCCAAAACCGCGCAAAACCCGCAGCGGTGTTTATCACCAAAATGGATGATGAACGGGCGGATTTTACCAAAGCCCTGGAGGATATAAAAGAAAAGTGCAAGGTTGACCCTGTGGCTTTTACCGTGCCTATGGGGGCTGGTCCTCAGTATACCGGAGTGATCGAT
The DNA here is from genome assembly GCA_031282065.1 of Treponema sp. Classification (GTDB taxonomy): domain Bacteria; phylum Spirochaetota; class Spirochaetia; order Treponematales; family Breznakiellaceae; genus JAIRLU01. The sequence goes on along the minus strand of JAITEL010000115.1, from coordinate 16,795 downwards.
GTCTTACATGAGAAAGCCTACAGCGTCCAGGGAGAGGCCCTGGAAAAAGAGTGCCCCATCCCTCAGGCGTATCAGGATACGCTGGCAGCGGCCAGGGAACGGCTCATCGAAGCTGCTGCTGAAGGGAATGACGTGCTCATGGAGCAGTACCTGGAGACCGGGACGCTGGACGCACAAGGCATACACCAGGGACTTATCCAAGCCTTGGCAGCAAACAAAATCCTCCCTGCCTTTGCCGGGGTTGCCCTTAAGAATTCCGGGCTTATTCCTTTCCTCGAATTTATGACCGATCTCGCTCCAGGGCCACAAGGCGCTCAAGACACGGTTCTTGATGGAGCAGGGCTAGCGCAGCCTATCTTCATTGATCCTGATAAACCGCTGGCTGCTCTGGTCATCAAGACCAGCTACGATCAATTTTCAGGAAAGCTCTCGTGGTTAAAGATCATCCAAGGTAAGCTTTCCGCAGATTCGGAAGCCTTCAATGTTTCGGAAAACAAGAAGGAACGGATAGGCAAGCTCTATACCTGTCTGGGCAAAAAACTTGAGGAAGTCCGGGAATTCTATGCGGGTGATGTGGGTATCGTAGCAAAAACAGGGAACCTCAAGACTAATGATACCCTGAGCGCCGGGGACGCTTCCTTCAGATTTATGCCCTTGCGCCTCCCTGAACCAGTTCATTCGGTAGCGGTTAATGCCGTCGTTAAAAAAGACGATGACAAACTGGGGGAATTTCTCCTGAGAGCCACTGAAGAAGACAAAACCTTCCGTTATGCGTTTAACAGCGAAACCAAGGAAACGGTCATCTCTGGCATGGGTGAACTCCACGTCAATATCATACTGGATAAGATCAAACAGAATCAAAAGATCGATGTGGAGACCCATATACCCCGGGTTCCCTACCGGGAAACGATCACGAAAAAAGCCAGCGCAGAGTACACCCACAAGAAGCAGACCGGTGGACACGGTCAGTACGGCCGGGTGGTACTGGAAATCACCCCCTTGCCGCGGGGTGAACAGTACAAGTTTATCAATGCCATCTTCGGCGGCGCGGTGTCTAAGGGCTATATTCCTGGCGTTGAGAAGGGGGTTCTGGAAGGTATGGCCGCAGGAACCATGGCAGGCTACCCTGTGGTGGATGTGGAAGTGAAAATCGTGGACGGCAAGGAACATCCGGTGGATTCCTCTGAATTGGCCTTTAAACTGGCTGCCCGCAATGCCTTCCGGGCAGCTATGCGGCAGGCAGCTCCTACCCTGCTGGAACCGATTATGAACCTCACCGTCTTTGTGGAAAATAAATACCTAGGGGACGTGATGAGCGATCTTTCCGGGAAACGAGGTAAGATCCTGGGACAGAATTCCGCAGGGGGTATTGAGGATATCCGTGCCCAAGTTCCCCAGGCAGAACTCTTACGGTATTCCATAGACTTGCGTTCTATTACCAGCGGTACCGGTTCCTTTAGCGTTGAATTCGACCACTACGCCCCCATTTCTGGCAAGATAGCCGACGAGGTCATCAAGGCTGCTCAGACATTCCGGGTGCAGGAGACCGAGGAATGAGCTAAAGCTTTCTCTGCCTATTTTATCAGCTTGTTCTAGGCATATATAAAATGCCCCAAACAAGGAGGTTGCCGTCCGGGAATTTCTCAGGACGGCTTTTTTATACTTGGAGAAGCAGTATCTTATACGACAGTTCTATTGGTCCTTGACACGGTAACCCAGGGCCAGCGCTTTATTCCTGCCCCATCCTTCCGATACGTCATCTCACGCACATAATGAAGACGATTCTCTAGCCCCCATGACCACGCCCGGCGGCGGTGAATACCTCTCCTCATGTTCCTTAAGGACAAACCGATAACCGGCTTGGGCGTCGACCAGCTGGTCGGCTCTTTGATACGGACATCCGGACGTCTATTGCTACGATACATCTTTGTTTTACTCCTTGTTATATACGCTCGCCCTGGACGGTTACGAGTCTGGGCTTGACCCATTCCTGCCTTTATAATTATCTTATGTATAATGTGTCTGGGGGTGCACCGGTTTCGACTGGTACGGTTCGGGGTGCAGGTTGCAGGTGGAGTGCCGAGCTCCTAATATTCGGCAGTCATTTAATTGCCGATTACGACAATTACGCTCTCGCTGCGTAAACAGCGGAACGCGGAAATCGATCCCGCCGCCTTGAGGGATCGCCTTTCCGTCGCAACCAAGGCTGGTCAAACGTTGTTTCCGGACGACGTGCGATAAGACTAATCTGGAATAAGGATGAGCCGCATGCCGCGAAGCCAAGCCCATCCCGACAATTGGATCCGCGGCTAAACCTGTAGTAGCCTGTATTTCGCGTAGCAGGACGCGGGTTCGACTCCCGCCACCTCCATAGCCGGTATTACTGATTTTGCTGGCTTATATCTTGAAAGACATGCTTAAGGAGCAGTACTGCATCGGTGAGCAGGGGATCAAACTGGGTTCCCCGGCCTTCACTGATTATCCGGTATGCCTCAGTATAGGGGAAGGCGATCTTATATACCCGAGGACATACCAAGGCATCGTAGACATCAACCAGAGAAACGATCCGGGCGGACAGGGGTATATCATAGCCCTTAATGCCCCGGGGATAACCTTTCCCATCAAAGCGCTCGTGGTGGCAGTAACAAATATCCCGGCAATGCTTTAAATAGATGGTATCCGAATGGGTTAAGATCGATTCGATAATGTTTTTACCGATGATCGTATGGGTCTTCATAATCTCGAATTCTTCCTTATTGAATCTATCCGGTTTGAGGAGGATCTTATCGGGAATGCCGATTTTGCCTACATCGTGGAGGGCCACGGACTTGACGATACTATCCGGTTCAAGACGCAGCAGCTCCTGTGCATACACCGAAGATGATTCGAGAAGATAATCGATCAGGGCTTTAGAGAAAAATTGGGTCCGCTTTACATGGTTGCCCGACTCCAGGTTACGGTATTCAATGATGTTGGCCATGGTCTGGAGCATATTATCCAAGGTTGCCGTAACCTCCGCGGTCTTTTCCTGCACCATTACTTCCAACTTGTCGCTATAGTTCTTTAACTCGATCTGGTTCTTCACCCTGAGTTTCACGATCTCAGGAAGGAAAGGCTTAGAAATAAAATCCACCGCCCCTGCGGATAAGGCCTCGCTTTCCGAGTCCGAGGTGGTAATGAAAATCACCGGTATACGCTTGAAGGTTTTATCAGCCTTCATGACTTCCAGCATCTGGTAGCCGTTCATTTCCGGCATAAATACATCCAGGAGGATGATCTTGGGAAGCACAGGGGTCCTGTACAGTACCTCCAGCGCCTCTAAGCCATTTCCCGCGGTAATGACGGTATAATCATCTTTCAGTATCTCTTCCAGGATCAGCACATTCATGTCTACGTCATCTACCACCAAAACCGTAGGAACCGGGCTGTTTTTCCTGTACTTACCCATATTGCTCAAGGACCTTATCAATACTTATGAGGGTTTGCTCATAACAGCGAGTAATGCTTTCCAGGGAATCATCCGCCAGGATGCGGTTTTTAAGGTGCCCTTCCAATTGCAGGGCCTGGGTGAAGAGTTCTGTTAAGGAGAGGTTCGCAGCCATGCCTTTGATGGCATGAGCCGCGCTCTGAGCGCTTTCGTAATCTTTGGCTTGGAGTGCAACGCTAAGAGCCGTAAAATGGGTATCTGCCTTCAGCTTATGCAGCAGTTTGACGTAAAGAGTTTTATTGTGCATCACCCGCTTCAGCCCTTCTTCGACGTTAATATAGACAATCCCCTGTTCGCCGATTTCCCTCATCGTGTCTGCCATAGCAGTATCCCCCATACAATTATACTTAAAAGGCATTTAAAGTACTTTTTTCTTTATTCCAAACGGTTCTATACGATGATTACCTCTACTCTAGTGTACGATCTTCCTGCTGGCCCGTCTACACGCCTGCAAGCTGTCTTGTGAAGGAGGGCACAAGCACAGGCGGTTCGTGGGGATATCCTGTGGTTTGAACACGAATGGACGGTGGCCAAGGATTATGAGGTTCGTTTCGAGTGCCGCCTGTTTAAGAGACTCGAAGCGGGCGGGTGAAAGAGGGGGTCTTCCTCATCCCGGCCGGCATCCCACAATTCCGCCATGATGCGGTCGAGGATGCTGGTTGCCGCCGTCCGGGAAGTGAACAGGAACTGGAAACGGATATGGCTGCGGACCGGCGAAGGCCCGGTTTCGTACCGGTTTAGCTGCCCTGGGGCCATAGAGCTATGGAGGGCCGAAGAATCCCCAAAATCCGCCGGTCGGGGGCATTAAAGCCGCTGGCATCTTGTATTTTTCGCACAAATTGAGCATAGTACCCTCATGCCTATAAAGATTCCTATTACCTTACCTGCCTATGACACCCTCAAAGAGGAAAATATCTTTGTTATGGCCGATGTCCGGGCCTTGCATCAGGATATAAGGCCCCTGAAGGTGGCCATTGTCAATCTGATGCCCACCACCCTGGATACGGAGATTCAATTACTCAGGCTCCTCAGTAATAGTCCCTTGCAAGTGGATATAAGCTTTCTGCGCATGGGAAGCCACGAGTCCCATAATGCCCCGCCGGGTCATCTGGAACGGTTTTATACCAATTCAGAGTGTATCATCAGTGAACGCTTTGACGGCCTCATTATCACCGGCGCTCCTGTGGAGACCCTGGCCTTTGAGAAAGTGGATTACTGGAAAGAACTGAGCACCGTATTGGATTATGCTGAAAAAAATGTGTGGTCCACCCTGCATATTTGCTGGGGCGCTCAAGCAGGGCTGTATCACCGCTACGGTATCCCCAAGCGGAACCTGGGCCAAAAACTCTTCGGCATCTTTCCCCATAAAGTGCATGAACGGCGGATGATCCTCTTCCACGGCTTTGACGATGAATTCCTGGCCCCTCAGTCCCGGCATACGGAGAGCGACCAAAAGGCCATTGCTACGACGCCGGCCCTGAGCATCCAGGCCGAAAGCAAGGAGGGAGGGGCCTTTATCATTACTGCCCGGCAAGGCAGGGAAATATACGTTACCGGGCACCTGGAATACGATCCCCTGACCTTAGACCGGGAATACCGCCGGGATTTAAGCCGGGGCCTTCCTATAGCAGTGCCCAAGAACTATTACCCAGAGGATGATCCCTCCAAGACGCCGATGGTCCGCTGGCGGGCTCATGCGCACCTGTTTTTCTCCAACTGGCTTAATTTTGTCTACCAAGAGACCCCCTATGATCTCAAGGAACTCTAAGCTGACAAAGCCTCATGCCATAGGCTATGTTTATAAAAAGGAGATGTGATGTCTATTCATATTGCGGCCCAGCCGGGGGATATTGCCCCGGCGGTCTTACTCCCGGGGGATCCCTTGCGGGCTCAATTCGTCGCCCAGACCTTCCTTAAGGAGCCCCGTCAGTACAACCAGGTTCGGAACATGTTCGGCTATACCGGCCTGTACCGGGGCAGGCCGGTATCGGTTCAAGGGACGGGGATGGGGATGCCTTCCCTATCCATCTATGTCAATGAATTATTCCAAGACTTTGGAGTAATGCGGGCCATACGCATCGGGACTGCCGGAGCTATCCAGGAGGACCTGAAGCTGCGGGACCTGGTGATAGCCCTGGCAGCGGCTACGGATTCAGGGATGAACCGGATCCGTTTTGGGGGAAGAAGTTTTGCCCCTGCTGCGTCCTTTAGTTTGCTTCAAAGCGCCTATGATGCGGCGCTTTCCCGGGGCTGGCAGGCCAAGGTGGGCACGGTGGTGTCTTCGGACCGGTTTTACCTCGAAGACCCTGAGGAATGGAAGCTCTGGGCCCAATACGGCTGTCTGGCCATGGAGATGGAATGTGCCGAACTCTATACCTTGGCGGCGAAATACCGGCGGGAAGCCCTCACCGTGCTGACCATCTCGGACAGCCTCATAAGCCATGAGCAGACCAGCAGCGAGGAACGGCAGAGCGCTTTTACCCGGATGATCGAGGTGGCTTTGGAAGCCGCCATTTCCTAATCGTTCCGGGAAACGATAGAAAGAGGGGACAGGCTAGTTGACGTATCCCCGGCGCAATTCGTATACTAGTTCTAGTCGCCCAGATGGTGAAATTGGCAGACACGCTGGTTTCAGGTACCAGTGCCTTTGCGGGCTTGGGGGTTCAAGTCCCCCTCTGGGCAAACCCCCGGCAATCGGGGGTTTTTTATTTCAAGCCAGGAAGTTTCCCGGAGCAAACCCATGAAAACCGTATTTGACAAGACCCGCATACGGTCGATGTCCTTAAAAAACCGCTTTATTCGAGCCGCCGTCGCTGAAAAGACCGCCGATGGACAGGTCCATGAGGATATGGTGCACTTGTATACAAGACTTGCCCAAGGAGGAGCGGGAACCCTCATTACGGGTTTTACCCTAGTCGATGAAGCGGAGCAAGCCTTTCCCCTGTTGGCCTGTTATCATGATTCATTCTGTCAGGGGCATAAAACCCTCACCCAGGCGGTTCATGAGCATGATACAAACATCATTTTACAGCTGGTGTATGTGGGCTCCTATGTTATGGGTGATGCAAGGGGTATGACGATTCTTGCGCCCAGCGCGGTGGAGCATGTAACGAGCAAGGTACTGCCTCAGGAAATAAGCATCGCCCAGATAAAACACATACAAAACAAGTTTGCCCAGGCGGCCCTGCGGGCAAAACAAGCCGGATATGACGGCATTGAAATACACGGCGCGCACGGATTTTTGCTCAGTCAATTTATGACCCCCTATTATAATCGCAGAACCGATGGCTACGGCGGGTCTGTGCAAAACAGAGCCAGGATGCTTGTGGAAACCTATGAAACCATACGCGAGGCGGTGGGGGATGACTTTCCGGTCTTGATAAAAATAAACGTTACCGACGGGTTTGAAGAGGGCGTGTCCTTTGAGGATGTGTTATATCTCTGCAGGGTATTAACCGGCAAAGGGATTGACGCAATCGAAACCAGCGGCCCCTGGCAGCGGTTTTCACCGGAAGCAAGCTCCTTTTATAAACAGGAAGCGGCACGCATAGCCGCGGAGAATGACACGAACATTATCATGACCGGCGGGAATAAGGATGTGCATGAGATGACCGCCATACTCCATACGACGTCTATTGCGTACTTTGGCATGGCGCGGGCTTTGATGAGAGAACCCGGCCTGATTGCCCGGTTTGCACCACACGAGCTCTAGACGCGGCGGGTTCACCGTCCGCTGGTTTCCTGGGTTTCCCACCGCAATTCGCCCCATAGCACCCGCATTTCCACACGGAGGTTCTGCTCCCGGAGTTCCGGAGTCATCTCCTGGAGTTCCGGTGATGTCTCGTGAAGTTCCGGTGATGTCTCCCTGAGTTTCGGAGTCATCTCCCGGAGTTCAGGAGTCATCTCCCGGAGTTACGGTGATGTCTCCCGAAGTTCCTGAGTCATCTCCCATGGTTCCGGTGATGTCTCCCGGAGTTCCAGAGCTATCTCCCGAAGTTCCGGAGTCATCTCCCGAAGTTCCGGTGATGTCTTAAAAAAAGATTCAAGGAGTCATCCTTTGACAGGGGGCGTAAAAAATAGAGCATAAAAGTACAAATAAACCATAAAAAAGGAGGCGCATAATGGCGCGGGCCGATGGGCTTCCCGGCAGGGAAGATTGGCTCCTCCCGTATGATTCACCAGTACCGGCAGGCATTAACCTGGGTCTCGATACGCTCATGCAGTCGATGCATCTTACTCCTCTCTGGGCTCTTGCTTCTTGCCGGAGAAAAAGGCCCGAATCTGGGACTCCTTTTCCCTCACCACCTGCTCCCCCAAGGCTATGAGTTCCTTCTTTCTGAAAAAATTAAACGGACTCGTCTGATCGGTGGTATACAACGTAAGATCCGCAGGGACCCTCCTTTTGCGCTCCATCAGATTGATGGCTACTTCAATAGATCGATACACGATATGAGGTCCGGTTTTCAAGTCCGAAGGAGGGACGCTCCTAAAATGGTACACATCCACCGCCAAGACCCGCCTGAAGCCCGCGTTCCGGGCGATATACACCGGCATGTTGTCTGCAAGGCCCCCGTCCACCAGGTATTGGCTTGCCCCGCCTTCCTTCTCTTCAATCAAGGGTTCAAAGAACGCGGGAAAGGACATGGAAGCCCGCATGGCCCGGGCCACTGAGCCGGAACTCAATACCAGTTCCCTCCCGGAAGCCAGGTCTACCGCATTACAGCGGAAGGGGATCTGCGTTTGGGCAAAGGTCTTTCCCTGGGTAAGTGCTTCAAAGAGCTTCAGCAGGCCCTGACCTGAATCAACCCCCCGCCGGGTGGCGAGGTTTCCCAGGATCTGACCGGTTTGAAAAACCTTCCCTACAGGGCCGTTAAGCTTAAACACGAAACTATCCAGGTGGGCGGTGATATCGAAGTCTTCCAGGACAAAGCGGCTCAGCTCAGCGGGGCGTATACCGCAGGCATACAAGCCTCCGACTATGGCCCCCATAGAGGTCCCTACCACCAAAGAAGGCTCAGGGAAGCCCCGCTCCATGAGTGCCTTCAGAATGCCCACATGGGCCAGCCCCTTTGCCCCGCCTCCCGAGAGTACCAAGGCCCATAGGAGTTTTCCCTCTTTTGTATACTGCCTCATTGCCTATCCCCTCTCAGGACCGGTTCTTTTTCTTCTTTACGCTGAGCAAGATGCGGCAAGCTGTGGCAGGGACCTATCATGTTTATACAAACTAGTACATTTCCTCCGGGCACACAAGGGTCTTTACGGGCGGGCCTTTCAGCGCTATTTTCCCAAATAACCGGTTCAAACACCTTGAACAAGGCGGTGCGAGCGCTCAATGTCCTTAAAGGAGCGGACCGTCCCTCCTTCCAGCGCAGCCTGAAGCGCGTCTTCTGCGTCTTGCCATGAGGTATACAAAACTTGACAGCCCCGGGTATTCTCCGTACCATACATTCGATTATGGGTATCCGGGTGAGCATCAATGACGGTTAAAGAAATTGCAGAGCTGGCAAAGGTCTCCATAGGAACGGTGGACCGGGTTATGTATCATCGGGGCCGGGTTTCGCCGGAGACCCGGGCGCGCATTGAGGCGATCATTGAACGCTACCAGTTTACCCCAAACCCCATAGCCCGCAGGCTCAAGCGCAACCGGGCCTACCGGTTTTGCGCGTTCCTGCCCTGCAGGGAGCAGGATGCCGGGTATTGGGGCCAGGTTCTTGAGGGGATAGAAGAGGGTATTAAGGAGCTAGCCCCTTTGGGGGTAGAAACACAAATCATCGAATTCGACCGGTACAGCGCCCAGGAATTCCGTAATGCCGCCGGGGCCGTGGCAGCCGAACCCTTCGACGGGATACTCCTGTCCCCTATCATGCCTACCAAAACCAAAGTCCTGGTGGAGACCCTGCACGAAAAGGGCGTCCCCTGTATCTTTTTTGACGCGGACCTGCCCGGAAGCAAACCCCTGTGCACTATTGGCCAGGATTCCTTCCGCGGGGGCTATTTGGCAGGAAGGCTCATGCACCTTTTGGCAGGCGGCAGGCTGACGAAACCGCTGGCGGTTCTGGATGCTCATGGAGAGGACTACCACATCACCCGGCGCAGGGACGGTTTTTTACAATACGCCGGGGAACAGGGTTTTTCCACGGTGGTACAGGAATATTCCGGTTATAAGGGGCTTGAGGTATCCGTGGATGAGATTGCCCTGTTCTTACAGGAACATCCTGATCTGGCAGGGGTCTTTATCACCAATTGTATGGCCCACCGGGTTGCCCAGGCCGTACAAGGGCAAACAAGAAAGGAGCCCTTTCTCCTGGTGGGTTATGATCTCATCCCCAAAAACCGGGAACTGCTGCGGGACGGAGGGATAGATGCGATAATCTCCCAGCGGCCCAAAGAGCAAGGCCATCTGGCCCTGCTCAACCTGTACCGTTCCATAGTCCTGGAGCAGCCTATACTCCCCAAAATAGAAATACCCCTGGATGTGTATATCAAGGAAAATATCCCCATCGAAGGCTAAAGCGCCTAGGGCACGTATGACCGAAGCCGAATCGGAAGCTCCTAAATCACCCAATCCCAGAACGCATTCTGATCTAATTCTTCATGTTCGCCCCGGTGCGGCTCATCAAGCTTGTACTGCAACTCGGGGTTTTTCACGCTCACCTTGGTCTTTTCCGGTATGGCTTTGGTTACGAAAGCATTACTGCCTATCACCACCCCCTCGCCTATCACCGTGGTGCCCCCCAGGATGGAAGCACCGGAATAGATGGTTACGTGGTTTTCGATGGTAGGATGACGCTTCGCCCCTTTGAGAGTTTGACCGCCTCGGGTGGAAAGCCCTCCCAGGGTAACCCCCTGGTAGATCTTCACGTAATTACCGATAACCGTGGTTTCTCCTATCACCACTCCCGTACCGTGGTCAATGAAAAAGTGATGACCTATCAGCGCACCCGGGTGTATGTCTATTCCCGTAACATTGTGGGCATGTTCGGTCAATATCCGGGGAATGAGGGGAACCTCCAGTTCGTAGAGCACATGGGCAAGGCGGTATACGGTAATGGCGTAGATTCCCGGATAGGATGAGATGATTTCATCCAGACTATAGGCAGCAGGATCCCCATCATAGGCAGCAGAGACATCGGCAGCAAGTTTTTCCCGGACTTCCGGCAGCCGGGATAAAAACTGGAAACAAAGCTCATCGGCTTTATCGGCGAGTATCTCTCTTCCCTGTCCCGTATACGTACTGCTGTGCTGAAGGGCCCGGGCGATCTGGTCTCTCAGAATATACCCTACCTCTTCCAGCAGATCCCCGGTGTAGTATTCCACCGAAGCAGGGGAGATATTTTTCTTTCCGAAATACCCGGGAAAAATCAGGGAGCGTAGTTTTTCCATCATGTCTATGACACGGCTGCGGTTAAGAAGACTGCCGGAATCGATCTTGATGATTTCCTCGTGTTCCATATAACTGTTAAGGAGCAGTTCCGTAAGGTATTTAAGCGGGCTGCCCAGGGGCTTTTCCATGTATTCATTTCCTTCTGTCAGTCAATTCCTGGAGGGCCTGTACCAGTTTGTCTATTTCCTCAAAGGTATTGTAGAATGCCAGTGAAGGCCGTACAGTTCCCTCAAGGCCGAAGAAGCGCAGTACCGGCTGGGCGCAGTGATGGCCGGCACGGACCGCGATACCTTTTGTGTTGAGGAACCTTCCCACATCTTCGTTGTGGCAGCGGTCAAGGACAAAGGAGAGCACCCCGGCCTTGTGCGAAGCGGTTCCCACCAGGCGCAGTCCCGCCACTCCCGCCAGGGCCTTCATGCCGTAGGCTACAAGCTCCTGCTCCCACGCGGCGATGTGTTCCATGCCAATGGCGTCCACATAATCCAGCGCCGCGCCAAGTCCCACCGCATCGGCGATGTTTCCCGTGCCGGCCTCAAACTTGGCAGGCGGCCCCTGATACAGGGTCCGCTCAAAGGTAACGTCGGCAATCATGTTGCCGCCTCCCTGGTAAGGCCGGGCAGCTTCCAGCACCTCTCTTTTTCCGTACAGTACGCCTATTCCGGTGGGCCCGAATATCTTGTGTCCTGAAAAGACATACCAATCCGCGTCCAGGGCAGCCACATTGACCGGCAGGTGGGAAACCGCCTGGGCTCCGTCAATGAGAACCCGCAGCCCCTGGGCATGGGCAATACGCACCATGTCCGCGGCCGGTGTAATGGTACCCAGGGCATTGGACACCTGGGTGAGCGCCACAAAACGAGTGTGGCGGTTGAAGAGCTTTTCATACTCCGAAAGGATGATCTGTCCTGAGGGATCGATGGGAGCCACCCGGATACGGGCGCCGGTTTCTTCGGCAATGATCTGCCAGGGAACGATGTTGGCGTGGTGTTCCAGCATGGTGAGGATGATTTCATCCCCCGGTTTGAGAAAGGGTTTCACAAAGGCTTGAGCCGTCAGGTTGATGCCTTCGGTAGTGCCCCGGACAAAGACGATGTTGTCCGGTGAGGGTGCACCGATAAAACGGGCTACCTTGTTTCTGGCCGCTTCCAGCGCGTCGGTAGCCCGGGCCGCCAGTTCATGGGCGCCCCGGTGCACGTTGGAATTCTCCCGTTCGTAGAAACAGGTGAGCCTCTGAATGACCGCCTTGGGACGCTGGGTAGTAGCCGCATTATCCAGCCACACCAGGTCATGGCCGTGTACCTTTTCCGCAAGGATAGGGAAATCCCCGCGGATAGCCGCAAGGCTCCTGGCCCCCACATACCGGCCGCCCGAAGCATCCGCGCTCAAGGAGCCGTACCGGGGACCAGGGAAAGGACCCTGTCCTTCGGGGTACCCCGGTTTTCCCGCGGGGTCTTTGGAGAGCACCTGGGGCGCATAGATGCCGGAGGCCGCATCAGGGCTAAGCTTCCCCCCTCCTGAATCCAAGGGTTTCAGGAACTCGGGAAACCACGCGGATGCCAGGGAAGCAATGTCCGCTTCTGAGGGGAGGCCGCAGCCGGCAGGGTCAAACAGGGTTCTGGGTATAGTCATAGTAATCACCCACTTCTACGTCTTCCAGAACCGCCAGGGCGTCTACCGCAAGGATGGCAGCAGAGCAATACACCGACAGCAGATAGGAGGCAACCCCCTTATCGTCTATGCCCCGGAACCGCACCGAAAGGCCCCTGGACTGCTCGTTGGGAACGCCGGTCTGGTAGAGGCCGATGACGCCGCGCTTTGCTTCGCCGGTACGGACCAACAGGATGCTGGTCTTGCCGGTTTTGGCCTTGGGGTTTTTAAGGCCGTCCACAAAGAGTTTGTCTGTGGGGATGAGGGGAATACCCCGCCACGCAATGAAGGTGCCTCCTGCGATACTTACCGTGACCGGCGGCACACCCCGGCGGGTGCACTCCCTCTCAAAGGCGGCAATGGCCCGGGGGTGAGCCAGGAAAAAGGAGGGCTCCTTCCACACTTTAGTGATGAGTTCGTCCAGGTCATCCGGCATGGGCCTGCCGTAGCGGGGCTGTATGCGCTGGGAGTCGGCAACGTTTTTGAGAAGCCCGTAGTCATCGCTGTTGATGATCTGGCTTTCCTGCCGTTCCTTGAGGCTCTCCACCGCAAGGCCTATCTGTTCCTGGGTCTGATCGTAGGGGGAACTGTACACATCCTGGATCTTGGTGTCCACGTTGATAATGGTCGCGATGGAGCTCAGGCGGTACTCCCGGGGATTGGGCTCGTAGGCGAGATAGCCCTGGGGTATGTCCACCTTGGCAGGGTCTTGGCTGCACAGCGCATCCAGGGGCGTATCCCCTTCCAGCACCCGGTTCACCCGGTAGATGCCCGCTTCAAGGCCCTTGAATTCCAAAACCCTGGTGAGCCACTTGGGGCTCAGGGCGCCGTACTGGGGAGGCGTTTTGATAACATTCGCAAGCTGATATGCCGCGTCCTGCCCCAGAGCATTGATTACTTTGTCTGCCATACTATAACTCCTTTAATAAACCGGAAATGTTTTATCCACTTTCTTTGCCCAGCCGTTTACGCCGTCCCGCAGGTTGAGGAGACGGCCGGTATACCCGGCTTCCCGCAGCGCCCGGATTGCGAAAACACTGCGCTGGCCGATTTTACAGATGAACACCGCGTCCACCTGAGGGTCAAACTCATTGATACGCCGGACCATCTGTCCCAGGGGTATGGGCTTAGCCTGGGGAAATTTGACGATGGCCCGCTCGTGGGGTTCCCTGATATCGATGATCTGCAAGGGGTCCCCTGCGTCCAAACGGGCCTTCAGTTCTTCCGGTTCAATGATCTCTACAGGTTCTTCACCGGTCTCCTTTTTGAGTCCGCAAAAGTGTTCGTAATCTATGAGTTCATGAAGAGAAGGGCTCAGGCCGCATACCGGACAGGCAGGGTCTTTGTCGATCCGCAGTTCCCGGAACCGCAGCTTCCATGCGTCAAAGAGGAGGAGCCTCCCTATAAGCGGGGCGCATGGATTGGGCGAATCTGCGCCGGAACCCACTATGAGCTTCAAAACCTCGTTGGCCTGCATGGTCCCCACCATACCCGGCAGAACCCCAAGCACGCCGCCTTCCGCGCAGGAAGGAACCAGCCCGGGCGGCGGCGGTTCAGGGTAGAGACAGCGGTAACAGGGCCCCTGTTTCGCGTAAAATACCGAGACCTGCCCTTCAAATTGGAAAATAGAGCCGTACACCAGGGGAAGCCCCAGAAGCACACAGGCATCGTTCACCAGGTAGCGGGCCGGGTAATTGTCGGTCCCATCGGCCACCACATCGTAGCCCTGGAGGATCTCCAGGGCGTTTGCACTGGTGAGCAGGGTATTGTAAGGGATCACCCGGCACTGAGGATTGATGGCCTTGATGCGGTCTTGCGCAGAAGCCACCTTGGGCCGGCCTATATCCCGCATCCCGTGGATCACCTGACGCTGCAGATTGGATTCCTCCACCACATCAAAATCCACAATCCCCAGGGTGCCCACCCCGGCAGCGGCCAGATACAGGGCCAGGGGTGCGCCCAGCCCTCCGGTACCCACGATGAGGACCCGGGCCGCCTTGAGCCGGCGCTGCCCTGATATGCCTATTTCAGGCAAGAGCAGGTGCCGGCTGTAGCGGCTGATTTCATCGTTGCTCAGTTCAGGCAGTTCCCGGCCAAGTAGCAGGGTTTCCATCAAGGGGCCTTTATGCGGATTGCGGTCCGGGCCGGGGAGCCGCCGGCGATTGCCGGGACCAGCATAATTGTCCCGCCCTCAGGAAGCGGGGTGTCAAGACCGGTGAGCTTCTTGATGTTGGTATCTCCCACAAACACATTGATGAAAGAACGCAATTCCTTTCCACCCTCTTGGTAGAGGTGCCCGGTTATGTCCGGGTAGGATTGGGCTAAGGCTGCTATAGCCTCGCCTACGGTGCCTGCGGCTACCGTAACTTCCCCCTGACGGTCCGTGAAGGGCCTCAGAGCAGTGGGGATCTGAATCGTTATTGCCATATAATTTCCTCCTCTATAAAAGCGCTTCTGTCTGCCAAGAGTTCCCAAGCGGTCAAGGCTAAAGCCCGCCCCTGTTCCACCGAGACAATGAGATAGGAATACCAGGGCAGGGCCTGTTCCCGGTCGTACGCTGAGGGCCGGGCCGGATGATCCGGGTGGGAATGGTAAAAACCGATGATGTCCAGGTTCCGCTCCCGGGCTTCCTGTTCGGCTTTCATAAACGCTTCCGGCTCTATGCTGAAACGGTGGTACTGTTCCGCAGCTTCCCGGGCGTTCGCGATGGGGATGAGGGAGTGGGTCTTCCGCTGCCCGGTCTTTGGGAAGGTTCCCAGAACAAAGCCGCAGCATTCCTTTGGATAGGCCTTTTCCCCCTCCTTCCTGATACGGAGCGCGAGTTCCTGAGCAATCTCAAGCATACCGGCCTCCGGCGTCCCCCGCATCCTCCTCCGAGTCCCAGAAGGGATCCGAAACATAACGGGTTCCGCTGTCGCATAAAACCGTAACCACCACGGAAGAGGGGGGCAGGGTTTCTGCAAACAAAAGCGAGGCCAGAACATTGGCAGCGGAACTTACGCCGGTATACAGCCCTTCCTCCCGGGCAAGACGCCGGGCGAGGGCATAGGCTGCTTCGGTATTCACTTCGATAAAGGCATCGGGCTGCTTCTCATCGTAAAAGCCCGGCTTCAGGGTACTGGCCATGTGCTTGGTCCCTTCAATACCGTGAAAAGGCGAATCCGGCTGAACCGCGAGCACCCTAATTGAGGGATTGAGTTCCTTGAGCCTGCGGGAAGTCCCCATGAAGGTACCGGAGGTTCCCATACCGCAGATGAAGTGGCTTATCCGGCCCTGGGTCTGCTCCCAGATTTCAAGGCCGGTCCCCTCATAATGGGCATTCCAGTTGGCGTCGTTGTGGTATTGGTTGGGATAGAAGTACTTCTCAGGATGGGCTTTTGCCTCCTCCCGGGCGGCAAGATAGGCGCCGTCTGAGCCTTCCAGGGGACTGGTTTCAATGATCCGCGCGCCGTAGTGGCGAATAATCCCCTTACGTTCTGCCGAGGCATTGGCGGGGATGAAGAGCGTAACGGGAAATCCCAGGGCCGCTCCCAGCATAGCGTAGGCAATACCCGTATTGCCGCTGGTAGCATCAATGATAGTCTTGCCGGGAACAAGTTTTCCTTCCTTAAGAGCCCCCACAATCATAGCCTTAGCAGCCCGGTCTTTAACCGAGCCCGAAGGGTTATAGAATTCAGCCTTACCGTAGAGGCGAGGCCGGGGCTGCGCTCTTGTACCGGGTTTGAGGCTGATCTTTGATAATTCCAAAAGGGGCGTAGCCCCTACCGTATCCAGTATATTCATAGCCTATAGATTTATCCGACAGATATACTAGGATTATATCAAAAACATATTATGTCAAGAGGGGATCCTTCCAAGGGATACACCGCAATGTACCGCTTGCGTGGATTTCGACGATAGCACAGGCGAAGAGGTAAACATGGCGGGGATCCCGGGTTTGAACATGAGCGGGCAGTAAGCTATGAGGAGTCGGCTCGGTTTGAGGCCGCCTGAAGGGTGAGGACATTTCTAGCAATTCCAAATTCAAAAAAAGATGCCTAAAATAAGGCATGGGACGGAGAATACTTAAACCCTTTATCGGGTATCTCGATAAGGCGGCGGAGAAACTGCCTGAGTGTCGGGAGGCCAGCAACGGCCTCAAATACACCCTCTCTGATGCGCTCAAGAGCGCTTTGGCGGTTTTTTACTTCCAGCATCCGTCGCTGCTGAACTTCCAGCAGGAAATGCGGCGAAAGATGAAACGGAGCAACCTGGAAACCCTGTTTGGGGTAAGCAAG
>JAITEL010000104.1 GCA_031282065.1 Treponema sp. | reverse complement strand
TCCGCCGCAAAGTCCACCAGCTCCTGCCGCCGCCGGGTAAACCGGTAGTGCAGCAGCTCCTCCCCGTCCAGGGGCGCCTTCATCAGGTAGTGCTTGACCCCCGCAGCCTGTTCCAGCGTGGCCCCTCCCTGAGGCATGATGCCCCGGTACAGGGCATAGCCGTAGTCGCTTCGGCTGTCCAGGGGAGCGCTGCCCGCCAGGAAGGTAAGATGCACCTTCAGCAGATGCGGCCCTCCCGGATAGCTAATGCTTACCGAGGGCTGGCCCGTGGGTGGGGGAACAGGGCTGGGGGTGCTATCCTCCTGGGGGAGCAGCAGGGAAGCTAAGTCCGCTGCGGTCAAGGGGGGAAGCAGGAGGTAGTGCTTCTTGATGAAGCGGGCCTCCGTCTCCATTTCACTGAACACTTCGTTACACTCCACCACGCTCACCGCGGTGCGTTCCCCGCTTTTCACCACCGCCAGTTTTTCCTTAGCCGCATCCTTAGCTGCGCTGAGGGCGCTTACCCGTTCCGTGGGAATGCCCCAGAGAGCGGCTTTGACGAGGAAAACCAGGAGCCAGGTTTCCACGAGATGAAGCTGAGCGTCCCGGGAACCGGGATACCAGTCTCTACCCATACAGGTACCTCCAAAACAATGAACAGATATAAACGAAAAGGGACTTGCCTTTCCGATTCCTAAGTTTGCAGCGCCGGGGTTCTAACCCGCAGTCCTGGAGGGCAGAACGGGCACTTCCCTATCTGGATTGCTTCCGGGCCGCGCCCCTCGCAATGACCGGTTCACTGCGCTCCCCGCAATGACGAAAGCCCCCGCCACCACTCACTTGCGGGAGACCCTTGCCTCGTCATTGCCAGCAATGCGAAGCAATCCTCTCCCCCAGCGCCGGGGTTCTAACCCGCCGCCCTGGGGGGCAGAACGGGGACTTTCCTGTCTGGATTGCTTCGGGGCTGCGCCCCTCGCAATGACGGGTTCGCCGCACCCCCAGCAATGACGGGTTCACTGCGCTCCCCGCAATGACGAAAGCCTCCGCCACCCCACACTTGCGGGAGACCCTTGCCACGTCATTGCGAGCGAAGCGAAGCAATCCACTCCCGCAGCGCCGGCAGCCGGACTCGCAGCGCCGGCAACCGGACTCCCAGCGCTGGCAACCAGACTTCCAGCGCCGGCAACCGAACTCCCAGCGCCGGCAATCGGACTCGCAGCGCCGGCAACCAGACTTCCAGCGCCGGCAACCAGACTTCCAGCGCCGGCAATCGGACTCATAGCGCCGACAACCGAATCCGCAGCGCCGGGAGTCTGACTCGTCGCCCATACACCGGAGCTTCCCCTCACCCCGGATGAGCGCATAGCCTGGACTCCCGGCCCCGCAGGGGACAAGCGTCCTGCGGACGCCTTAGGTTCCAGGACATCCTGCATAAGAAACATAAAAAAGGAGTTGACAATTAAAGCAGGGGAAAGACTTACCGAAAACAGGGGGGGGGGGGGGGGGGTATAATTGGTATACCCCGCACAACATTAAAAATAACTAATATAGCATATATTTTAAAAATGTCCAGGTATTTTATGATTTTTTTTATTTTTTTACGATGAAGAATAACAAGAGCTCTCTTTGCAGGAAGGGAGAAAACAAGGGCAACTATCATACTGTCAATCACCAAATCCCGTCAAGAGGGTTCCCCCTGTTTTGGACCGGGGCCGCTATCCTCATCCCCGCTTCCGTGGTATACTCTCCCCAAGGAGCCTTTTTGTGAACATTTTTATCCGGGTCAAAGCCGCGGGAAAGCGCCGGCTCATGCTGGACAAGCAAGCCTGGTCAGTTCCCGATGATACGGACAGTGCGGAAAAACTCATCGCCCATCTGGTTCGGGAAAACCTGCGGGCCTACCATGCCAAAACCGTGGATGCCCCCTTCTTTCCCTACCTGTCCCGGCAGGCCCTGGAAGACGGCGCCTATACCGGCAAAATAGCCTTTGGCGACCGCAAGAACGAAGCCCCCCAGGACGAGGAGCAGGCGGTACAGAACGCCTTACAGTGCTTCAGGGACGGCCTCTACCGCGTGCTTGTGGGGGAGACCGAAGTCCTTCCGGGCGGCCCTTTTGCGCTGCAAGAAGGGGACGTGCTTACCTTTATCCGTCTGGTAATGCTGGCGGGAAGGAGATTTTAGGAGGAAGCCATGGATAAAGACGCCATCATCGAGAAAGCGCTTGAACAGCAGGGCAGGCCCGGGGAAGTGGCCAAGGCCCTTATCCGGTATGAACAAAGCCGGAGGAACCGGGCAGAGGCCGTAAACGTCCTCACCCAGGTCTTACTGAAGGGCTCGCCTAAAACCTGGCCGGCCGTATTCGACCGGGGCCCCCGGCAGCTTTTCACCGCAGTCCACGGGGAGGCGGTGGCCGATTGGGTGGCTCAGATGACCGCCAGGATGCACCGGTATGTGCACTCCCCTTCCGCCTGGCGCCGCTCCTTCCGCAGCAAAGCGCTCATGCCCTACCGTGGGTATTTCCTGGGTATGCTCAGGGAGTGCTTCTTTTTTCCCTGGGAGGACTTCCACATCCTGAAGGCTTTGACCGGCCCCGCAAAGGACGAGCCCAGGCTGAGCATACAGGTCTACGGGGATCTGCTTGCCCTGCACATCGACGAAGGGGATGAGGCCCTTATCGCGGCCATTACCGACATCTGCCTGGGGGACAACAACACCATGCTCCTTTCGGATGCCCTCATCCACGGCATCGTGAAAAGTCAGAACCTCGATCTGTACCGCCTATTGGGGGATCTGCTCCTGGCGGCCAAGCTCCAAGAAGGCTTACGCCAGTCCATCCTGGAGAGCGCGGACAACGGCCGGGTGGAGGCCTTTATCTACCTCCTGAAACTGGTTCTGGATAATGACCTTTTGCGCTACTCCTCGGCACTGCGGGCCCTGGATGTATGGATGGGGCTGGGGGAAACCTTTGAGGACAAGCGGGTGGCCCAAAAGCTCCTTACCCTGGGCTATACCTATCTGAGCGATCCCCAGGCCCTTAAAGCCGGCAGTGAAAGTGCGGATGTAACGGAAATCTACGCGGCCCTCTGGGCTGCCTCGGTTCGGGAGATGGACGACGCCCTGTCCCTGGTGGATACCTTGCTGCAGGGGGAAAAGTACCGTAAGCTGGTGGCCCTGTACTTCCTCATGCAGACGGAAAACCCGGACCTTCAGTCTGCGGCAGCGGCAAAGCTCCTTACGGATACGCCTAAGCCCCTGCTCCCTGTCTTGCAGCCTAAAAGGACCGCGGGGAACGAGCAGGATCTGGATGTACTTTCCCTGGCTATGCGCAACTACCTGCGCTCATATACCGGCTGGCATACCAGCGCTCAGGATTTCTCTCTGGACTGTAAGCAATACAGGGTTCTGGAGAATCCCCGGTTTCGGGACCGGCAATTTGCCGCGCTTACCGAGATCCTTCCCCGGATTCCGGCCGCGGGCTACAGGGCAGAAGGCAAGCCCTTTCCCTGGTGTACCCTTGCGCTGAGCCCTCAGGATGTGTTCACCCGGCTCTTTATCATTGCAGGTTATGACTTTGATGCCGGCAAGATCGCGCAGCTTAGGGCGCTTATGCCCCAGGCAGACCCGGATAGCCGCGCCTTCTTTATCCGCCTTTTTCTGGAAACCCCGGACCCCCAAAGCCGCGCCTTTGTCTTTGCCGCCTTACACGACAAGAGCATGAGCGTCCGTTCCCAGGCTTTGAAGCGGCTCTTGGAATGGCCCTCACCTTTGATGAGCGAAGAAGAGGAAAAGGCCATCCAAGACCTGCTTGTCCTTAAAACCGGAGACCTGCGGCAGAACGGGGTGAAGCTGCTCCTGAGCCTGCCTGATGAGCGGCCCTTGGAGGCGGCCAAGACCCTGCTTACGGCCAAAAGCGAGAACAAGCGCCTGGCCGGTCTTGATATGCTGAACCAGCTTGTCCAGAGCGAAAAGCTCCCTCCCGGCGAGGCGGCAGCGCTGCTTGCCCTTATACCCGCGCCCAGCGACAAGGAGCTGCTGCTTATGGCTTCCCTGCGTACGGAAAAACTCAGGTACTGCAAGGCAAACGGTTTCGGGCTCTATGACCCGGACTATCTTCCCGTGTTCCCGCTTCCCCAAGCTCATCCTGAGCATAGCCTTGCAGGGATCTTCGGGTTTTCCCCTCAGCGGATACTGGGCATCTTCGACGCGCTCTGCCAGCGTATCAGAGAGAACCGGGACTACACCTACACCGTCCATACCTACGAGGGCGATGAGGAAGCCCCCTTGGGGGGCCTTGTGTCGCCCCGCGCCCGGGCCGAGGTGCATGACCAGGACAGCCTCCCGGCCTTTGAAAAGTTCGTCCTCCATGAGGTATGGCGCGGCTGGATACGGGAGCAGGGGGTGAGCTTTAAGGAGATTCTTCTTTTCAAGTTCATGGAAAAGATGGAAGACTACCACGGGCGCTATGAACCGGACTATCCGCAAGGGGTGAAGCGGATCATCCAGGAACTGTTTCACGCAAAGGAACTGGACCAATGCCTGGTCTCCTGCCATAAACGGGAATACAGCAGCCTGGCCCTGCACATCATCTGTATCCTCGATGGGGAATATGCCGAAGCAGAGCGCTGTGCGGTGATCTCCGGCGCCCTGGCCGGCCTGGTGGCAGGGGTTTCCGAAGCAGACTGGAAGCAGCCCCTGGATGAGGAAGACGGGCAGCGGACCTACTACCGCAGTAACCGCGATAGAGACACCTTTGGGGATACCCAAGAGCTGCGGTTCCTCCTTGAGGAGCTGCAAAAAGCCGCGGCTACCGAGGAGCACTTTAAAACCTATACCGCGTTCTGCTTTATCCTGGGCCGTCTCTCAGGCCTGTTCTACCGCCATATGGAAGCGGTGGAGGTTGCCCGGGCCGTGGACTTAGGATTTCTTACCATTGACGCCCTGTACCGGACCATGTTTCTTTCGGGTACCTCCGCTCTCGATCATTATGCCGGGAAGATCCGCTGGGACCGGTACAAGAAAGACATGGAACAGTACCCCCTCTTGAAAAAGACCGCAGACGAGGCCGCTGCCCGGGTTATTGAGATTGAACTCCAGCGGGGGGACAGTGCCACTGAGGTAAGCCATCTGGCCCTGAACATAAACCGGCACGAAGGAGCAGAGACCTTCGCGAAGATCCTGGTGGCTCTGGGAAGGGAGACCCTTGTCCGGGGCTACATCTACAGCGGAAGCGACAAAACCAAGCAGATGGCGCTTTCCCACCTCCTCAAGACCTGTTATCCCAAGCCGCAAGACAGCGCGGAAACCCTTCGAGCCGCCCTGGCCGGGAAGATTTCCGATAAGCGCCTTATTGAAGCGGCTATGTATGCCCCCGCATGGATAGACATTGTGGGAGACTATCTGGGCTGGCCAGGACTGAAGAGTGCGGTCTGGTACTTTCACGCCCACATCAACGAGTCTTTCTCCGCGGAAAAAGAAACCCAAGTGGCCCGCTACAGCCCCATCACCGCGGAAGCCTTCAATGACGGGGCCTTTGACATAACCTGGTTCCGGGATGCCTACGCCGTTTTGGGGGAAGCGCGTTTTAGCCTGGTCTATGACTGCGCCAAATACTTAAGCAGCGGCGCCAACCACCGCAGGGCCCAGCTTTTTGCTGACGCGGTTTTGGGCAAACTTACCGCAGACACCTTATGGCAGGAAGCCCATGAGAAACGCAACCGGGACAAGCTGTTGAGCTACTCCCTCATTCCCCTGGAAAAGGGCAGGGAACAGGAAGACACCTTGAAGCGTTACGAAAACATCCAGCTTTTTCTTAAGGAGAGTAAATCCTTTGGCGCGCAGCGACGGGCGAGTGAAGGGAAGGCCTGTGCCATTGCCTTGGAAAACCTGGGGCGCAACGCGGGATTTTCCGACTCCTTGCGTTTTACCTGGCGCATGGAAACACGCAAAATCGAAAGCCTCCGGGGCTACTTTGAAAACAAATCCTGCGGCGAGTACCAGGTGCGGGTCGTCATAAACGAAGGTGGAGAGGCCTCCCTGGTATGCGAGAAAAAGGGCAAGACCTTTGCATCCCTTCCTGCTGCGCTGAAAAAGGACCCCTATGTGTTGGCATGTAAGGAAACCGCCGCAGCCCTCAAGGCCCAGTACAAACGGACCCGGGAAAACCTGGAACGGATCATGGTAAACCGCGACACCTTTCCTTTTGGGGAAATCAAGGCCCTTATGGACCATCCGGTGGTGGCTCCCCTGCTTTCCAAACTGGTCTTTGTCAGCCTCAAGGACCAGGGCGGGGAAGTGGCAGCCGCGGGGACCTTCTGCGAACTGGCGGATGCTCTGGAAGACGCCCGGCTGGTACGGGTCGCTCATCCTTTTGACCTTTACATTCTGGGAAGGTGGCTGGACTACCAGCACTACGCCTTCGAGCACAAGCTGGTTCAGCCTTTCAAGCAGATCTTCCGGGAACTCTATCTGCTAAACGAGGATGAGAAAGCGGCGAAAACCGTCTCGCGCCGCTATGCGGGGCATCAGGTACAGCCTAAGAAAACCCTGGCCCTCCTTAAGAGCCGGGGGTGGACCGTGGACTACGAAGCAGGTCTTCAGCGGGTATACTACCGGGAAAACCTCTATGTAAAACTCTATGCCGCTGCGGACTGGTTTTCCCCGGCTGACATCGAAGCCCCGAGCCTCGAAACCGTGGAGTTCTTTGACCGTAAGACCCACAAGGCGGTCCTCTTGGAGCACATCCCGCCGGTCATCTTTTCCGAGGTAATGCGCGACATAGACCTGGTTGTTTCCGTGGCTCACGTCGGCGGCGTTGATCCCGAGGCCAGCCACTCCACCGTGGAAATGCGCGCCGGTATCCTGCGGGAGCTTCTCCAAATCCTGCATATCACCAACGTCAGCGTGGAAGGCCGCCATGCGAAAATTCTGGGCACGTTGGGCGAGTACACCCTGCACCTGGGGAGTGCCCAGGTACACAAGCTGGGACGGGGTGCGGTGAACATCCTGGCTGTACCCAGCCAGCATCGGGGCCGGGTGTTTTTGCCTTTTGCCGACGACGACCCACGAACTGCGGAGGTCATGTCCAAGGTGATCCTGCTTGCCGAAGACCGGACCATCAAAGACCCGGCAATCCTGGCACAGCTTGAGTGAGAGGCATACATGGCAGGAAAAGGGATAGGTCAACGTGGAGGCGCTGGACTCCCGATCATACCCTTCAGAGTGATTTTGAGGCCGGGATGCCTGGCTTTGACCAATACCTTTTCCATTGAGCCTTGGGAAAGCCGTGAAAAAAAGCAAAATAGCAAGAGATCAGGCAAAAATCACTTGACTCATGTGGGAAATGTTAGTATCCTAGTGATACTTATACGTGTATGCCCTTGTAGCTCAGTCGGTAGAGCACATCCATGGTAAGGATGCGGTCAGCGGTTCGATTCCGCTTGAGGGCTTTGTATTTTTCTTAAAACGTACTTTAGATCTCCCAAAGTGTTGGGGAAATGGTAAGGGGATAGCATGGCATCAAAAAAAACAGCGGTAGAGCTTATTGCTTTACAGTGTAGCGAATGTAAGCGGAAAAATTATACCACCAAGAAAAATCGAAGGAATACCCAAGAGAAATTTGAATTTAATAAGTATTGTCCTTTTGATCGGAAGCATACCATACATAAAGAAACCAAAATCAAATGAGTGTTTTTAGGCCAGTAGCTCTAATGGTAGAGCGTCGGTCTCCAAAACCGAATGTTGTGGGTTCGAGTCCTACCTGGCCTGTGTCGTGAAGTGTATCTGCATATAGAGAGGATGTCATGAACAAAATGGTTCAATTTATCAAAGAGTCCTATGCCGAACTCCGAAAGGTGGTATGGCCAAGCCGGGATGATGTTATCAGCTCTGTTAAGGTGGTTATTGTTTCTACGCTGATTATTGCCGCGGTATTGGGTTTGGTGGATGTAGTGCTGCTCCTTGGGGTGCAGGCGATATTTTAGTACATATATAAGGAAACCTATGGCAACGGGCTGGTATGTCCTCCATACGTATGCGGGATATGAAAATAAAATAGAAAAAACGATACGCATGATGATCGAGTCAGGCGACCTTGATAGAGAACAGGTTCGGGATGTAAAGGTTCCTTCTGAGGAAGTGGTAGAGGTCAAGGACGGAAAGAAGCGGACTATGACTAAAAAATTCCTTCCCGGGTACATTCTGGTAGAAATGGATCTGCCGGATCTCAACTGGAAGGAAGTTTGTTCAAAAATCAAAAAAATTCAGGGAGTTACTAGTTTTGTAGGAACCCCGGCAGCCCGGAAGCCCCAGCCCTTACCCGGAGAAGAGGCTCGGAGCATCCTGCAAAAATCCGGCGAGATTAAGGGTGAACGGCCGGTACGAACCCGGCAGTCTTTTGCTCCCGGTGAGCAGGTAAAGATTATTGAAGGTCCCTTCGAGTCCTTCACGGGAATTATTGAAGAAGTAAACCACGAGAAAAACAAGCTCAAGGTGATGGTCGGTATCTTTGGTCGGAATACGCCGTTAGATGTCGATCTCTTACAGGTAGAAAAAGTTTAATGGTCGCGGGTGATAGGTTTTGGTTCTTTCAAGGTATATATGTTTTGAAGAGGATTCATTCCTATACCCACGGGAAAGATGGGAGTTTCTGTTTTATCGGAAACGTTATCCCGGAATATTTGGGTAGCCTTGGTTCATAGAGGATCAGTTCCGGGTATACCACATAAGGAGAATATGCATGGCAAAAAAGAAGATTGCCACCCTTATCAAGCTCCAGTGCCCTGCGGGTAAGGCGACTCCGGCTCCGCCGGTAGGTCCTGCGTTGGGTCCTCATGGAGTAAGCGCGCCTCAGTTTGTTCAGCAATTTAATGAGCGGACTAAGACTATGGAGGTTGGGCTGGTTATACCCGTGGTCATCACGGTGTATACCGACAAATCCTTTACCTTTATACTCAAGACCCCTCCTGCGTCAGTTTTGATTAAGAAGGCCGTAGGTATTGAGAAGGGATCCGGAGAATCCCATAAGACCAAGGTCGGCAAGCTGCCGAAGGCGAAACTGGAGGAGATCGCCAAGCTCAAGATGCCGGATCTTTCTGCCAATGATCTGGCAGGAGCCTTGAAGATCATTGCAGGAACCGCTCGGTCTATGGGTGTCGAGGTGGAAACATGAGACACGGAAAGAAGTACCTGGACAAGCTGAAAAAATATGACCCTACCGCTTCCTATGGACTACAGGAGGCATTGGATTTGGTCAAAGCATTAGCGACTGCCCAATTTGATGAGACGGTAGATCTCTCGGTAAAGCTCAATCTGAAAAAAAGCCAATCCGTCCGGGATACGGTGGTATTACCCCATCAGTTCCGGGGTGAAAAACGGATCCTGGTGTTTTGCAAAGCCGAAAAGGAAAAAGAAGCTCAGGAAGCAGGGGCTACCTATATAGGAGCGGAAGATTTAATCGACAAAATAAAAGGAGGCTGGCTGGATTTTGATGTGGCAGTGGCTACTCCTGATATGATGAAAGATGTAGGTAAATTGGGTATGGTTTTGGGTCGTCGAGGACTTATGCCGAATCCCAAGACCGGGACCGTTACCTTTGATCTCAAAGGCGCCTTGGCAGAGCTCCGGAAAGGACGTACCGAATTTCGGGCCGATAAGACCGGGGTCGTGCATCTTGCGGTGGGTAAGATTTCCATGGAAAGTGCTAAGGTGGCTGAAAATATTAAGACCGCGGTGTCTGAAATTAAGCGAAAGCGTCCCCTTGACGCCAAGGGTGAGTTTATTCGGACGATCTCAGTGGCTTCTACTATGGGATGCGGGGTATGGGTTTCAATTAAGGACGAGGAGTAAGGCATGGCTATTGTGGCAAAAAAAGTACAGGACATTAAGGTTTCTGCCATACAAGTATTAGAGGAAAATTTCAGAAATACCAAAGATTTTATTTTTACCGATTACCGGGGATTGACTGTGGAGCAAATCAGCACACTACGGAAACGGCTTGGGGCTAAGGCATCCCGGTTTCAGGTAGTGAAAAACAACTTTGCCCGGATTGCCTTTGAACATCTAGCTACCCCTGATGTATCCTCCTATCTTGTAGGTCCAACGGCGGTGGCCATTGCTCCCCAAGATGCGAACGAGGTTGCCAAGATACTTTTTGAGTTTACTCGAGAGGCCCCAGTACTCAAGGTAAAGGGGGCCTTGGTTGGCGGTACGATCTACGATGCTGCTCAAACCGAGGTCTTCTCCAAGTTGCCAGGTAAGCTGGAGCTTATTTCCATGCTTATGTCTGTCTTGAATGGTCCGGTTCGGACCTTGGCAGCGGACCTCAACGATATCAATGCTAGGTTGGTACGGGCCATCAAGTCTGTAGGAGATAAAAAAGGCGAGGGTAAGCAGTAGGCATGAGGACAGAAGTATACCTATTTGGTATGCCTTGTCGTCCATACCGTAAAACGTAAAAACAAAAAACCGTCAGGCTTCGGGTGCTGCCGTTCCTGTCGGTTATAATACCGGCTATAAGTCCGGGACGGTCCGTAAGGACAGCGTGTATCCGTATGGGTATATGATGTAGAATATATGAGGAGAAGGTAATATGGCAGCCCTTAGTATTGATCAGCTCATTGAAGCGATTTCGTCCATGACAGTTCTGGAAGTTTCAGAACTGGTTAAAGCCTTGGAGGAAAAATTTGGTGTTTCCGCTGCAGCTCCTGTGGCAGTAGCCACAGTCGGCAGTGGTGCAGGCGTACCAGCGGAACCAGTGGAAGAGAAGACAGAATTTAATGTCATTCTCAAGGCCTATGATGATTCCAAAAAAATCGCGGTTATTAAAGAGGTCCGGGCGGTTACTGGTCTGGGCCTCAAGGAAGCCAAAGACCTCGTTGAAGGGGCGCCCAAGCCACTTAAAGAGAATGTCTCCAAAGAAGAGGCTGCGAAAATCAAGGATCAGGTCACTGCCGCCGGCGGTACCGTTGAAATTCAATAACCCTCGTAGTATACAAGGTAGTTTTCTCGTAATCATCGGTGTTAGGTAGGGTTTCACCGAAGAGGCTTCCGGTCTTTACCGGAGCCTTTTTATAAATTTTAAGCCCATAGGGGGAAGGAATGGTAACCGAAAAGTCTATCGGTAAACGAAGGTATATCGGGAAGGATATTCAAGATGTAATGGATCTTCCGGATCTTATCGACATTCAGCTCTGTTCATACGAACGCTTCCTGCAACGGGAACGGTTGCGAAACCATGGTACCTTAGAAATGCAGGGACTGGAGGAAGTTTTTAGATCCACTTTTCCCATTGAAAGCCCTAATGGCGATATGGTCTTGGAATATGAGTATTATACCTTAGATGAAGAGAATATCAAATTCTCTGAACAGGAGTGTAAACAAAAAGGGCTCACCTATGCAGTCTCCCTTAAGGCACGGGTAAATCTTATCTTTCAACAAACCGGTGAAATCCGGCAGAAGGATATCTACATGGGAGATATTCCCATCATGAGCGAGCGGGGTACCTTTATCATCAATGGAGCTGAACGGGTGGTGGTTTCCCAGATTCACCGTTCCCCCGGGGTTATTTTCAGCCATGAAAAGGGTATTTTTGCTTCCCGGATCATTCCCTACCGCGGTTCCTGGATGGAATTTGAAATTGACCAAAAAAAGGAACTGATCTACGTCAAAATTGACCGGAAAAAGCGGATCCTGGGGACCATATTCCTCAGGGCTTTGGGATATGAAAGCCGGGAGGAGATAATCCGGTCCTTTTATAAGATCGAAACCCTGGAAGTGGTAGATGATCGGGAAACCAGGGAACGATTTTCAGGTCGGGTTCTGGCTTCTGCGGTGTGGATTAATTCAGGAGCAGGAGAGGGTAACTCCGATGGCAACGGACGGAAAAAACTCTATCGGGCAGGGGAAAAACTGCACCCCCATAATGTGGATGAACTCCTCAGTAATGGTATTGCCACGGTAGAGGTTATTACCTTTGAGGATCCCGCTTCTCTGAACTCACCAATGCTTCTCAACTGCTTTGAACGAGAAGAGATCAAATTTGTCAAGGACGATCCAGAACGGGATGAACCTTCAAAGGAAGATGCCCTTTCTGCGGTCTACTCGGTACTCATGCCAGGGGAATCCATCACGGTGGAGGCTGCGGAAAAGGACTTGGTGGGGATGTTTTTTACCACCCGGCGCTACGATCTGGGGAAGGTGGGGCGGTATAAGCTCAATAAAAAGTTTGACTTTAGGCCTCCCTTGGAAGATTCTACTCTGACCAGACAGGATATCATCGCTACCATGAAATTCCTTATCCAGGTCTATGTGGGGGATGAAAACGTTGATGATATTGACCATTTGGGTAATCGCCGAGTCCGATCCGTGGGGGAACTCATGGCCAATGCTGTGAAAACCGCATTCAGCCGGATGGAACGGATTGCAAAGGAACGGATGAGCCTCAAAGAGACGGATACCATCAAGCCTCAGGACCTCATATCAATTAAGCCGGTGGTAGCGGTGATCAAGGAGTTCTTCGGATCCAGTCAACTCTCCCAGTTCATGGATCAGGTGAATCCCCTGGCAGAGCTGACTCACAAACGCCGGCTCAATGCCCTTGGCCCCGGGGGACTTTCCCGGGATAGGGCAGGCTTTGAAGTCCGGGATGTGCACTATACCCATTATGGCAGGATGTGCCCTATTGAAACCCCGGAAGGACCGAATATTGGGCTTATCGTTTCCTTAGCCAACTATACCCGAGTGAATGAATATGGATTTCTGGAAACCCCATACCGTAAGGTAAGCCACGGGGTAGCTACCACTGAGATCGAATACCTCTCTGCTATGGACGAGGATAGATATTATATAGCCCAAGCCTCGGCTAAGTTAAACAGCAACGGTTCTTTTGAAGATGAACAGGTATCCTGCCGTAGGCAGGGGGATTATACCACCCGAGGCCCCGAAGAGATTCAGTACATGGATGTATCCCCTAAACAGATCATCTCCGTATCGGCTTCGCTTATCCCCTTTTTGGAACATGACGATGCTAACCGGGCCCTCATGGGTTCGAACATGCAGCGGCAAGCCGTGCCCCTGGTCTTTCCTGAAGCTCCCCGGGTTGGTACGGGAATGGAGGGAAAATGCGCTTATGATTCAGGAGTATTGGTCAAGGCTCGTAGAGCCGGTACTGTGGTGAGGGTTACCTCCCACGACATTACCATTGAGCCTGATAAGGGGCCGGATCCTGAAACAAAGGTACCTCGTATTGCGGAAACGAACGATCAAGGCTTTGATGTGTACCATTTGATTAAGTACCAAAGGACCAACCAGGATACTTGTTATAACCAACGTCCCTTAGTGCAACTAGGGGAACAGGTTCTCTCTGGGCAGGTCATTGCTGATGGGCCTGCAACGAAAAACGGTGAGCTCGCCTTGGGTCGGAATATCTTAGTAGGATTCATGCCTTGGAACGGGTATAACTACGAAGATTCGATACTCATCTCCCAAAGGGTGGTAAAGGAGGATATGTTCACCTCCATCCATATTAAAGAATTCCTCACCGAAGTCCGGGAAACCAAGCTGGGCCCGGAAAAGATTACCCGGGACATTCCCAACACCTCTGAAAAAAGCCTGGATAACCTGGATAGCGAAGGGATCATCCGGGTCGGGGCGAAGGTACGTTCCGGGGACATCCTCGTAGGAAAGGTAACACCTAAGAGCGAGGCTGAAACTACTCCAGAATTTAAGCTACTCAACTCCATATTCGGAGAGAAGGCCAAGGAGGTGCGAGACTCAAGCTTACGGGTACCTCATGGTATTGACGGAACCATTATTGATATACAGCGGCTCAAACGTACTCAGGGGGATGATCTCAACCCCGGGGTTGACGAGGTGGTCAAGGTACTGATTGCCACGAAACGAAAGCTTCGGGAAGGGGACAAGATGGCAGGCCGTCATGGTAACAAGGGAGTAGTAGCCCGGATACTACCGGAAGAGGACATGCCCTATATGGAAGACGGTACGCCTTTGGACCTCTGCCTCACCCCCCTCGGGGTTCCTTCCCGGATGAACATCGGCCAGCTTTTGGAAACTGAGCTGGGCTGGGCTGCTTCTACCTTGGACGAATGGTTTTCCTCTCCGGTATTCCAGTCCCCTTCCACCGAACAGATTGAAGAAAAGCTCAAAGAGGCAGGGCTTCCGGTGAGTTCTAAGACCTACCTGCGGGATGGCCGTACTGGAGAACCCTTTGTGAATCCCATTTTCTGCGGAGTGATCTACTTCCTCAAGCTCCACCACCTAGTAGACGATAAGATGCACGCCCGGTCCACGGGCCCTTATTCCCTGGTAACCCAACAGCCCTTGGGAGGCAAAGCCCAATTCGGTGGGCAGCGTCTCGGGGAAATGGAAGTGTGGGCCTTAGAGGCTTATGGCGCGGCCAATACCTTACAGGAACTTTTAACCATTAAGTCCGATGATATGACCGGTCGCTCAAAAATTTATGAAGCCATTGTGAAGGGAGAACCTTCTACCACCGCGGGGATTCCCGAATCTTTCAATGTACTGGTTCAGGAACTGCGGGGGCTGGCTTTAGATTTGACCATCTATGACGCCAAGGGCAAACAGATTCCCCTTACTGAGCGGGATGATGAACTTATCATTAAATCAGGTTCAAATTTCTAAGTATGATTTCAGACAAAAAGGCTTACATCTAAGGCTGTTCCTGCAAACCCCTAAACGGGTTTGCAGGAACTGTATTGTAGTGATTACTATGCGCCAGGGGACGTTTAAAAGGCGGAGAGATCGGACAGGAAGCTCTCCCCGTCTTCCCCACTCCCACGATAAGGGGTATATACATGCGAGATATACAAGATTTTGATTCCATTATGATCCGTTTGGCCTCTCCAGATATGATCCGAGCCTGGTCTTACGGAGAAGTTAAAAAACCGGAAACCATCAATTACCGAACGCTCCGGCCTGAAAAGGACGGCCTTTTCTGTGAACGGATATTCGGGACCACCAAGGAATGGGAATGTTACTGTGGTAAGTTCAAATCCATCCGGTATAAAGGGGTCATCTGCGATCGTTGTGGGGTAGAGGTAACCCACTTCAAGGTACGCCGGGAACGGATGGGTCATATAGAACTGGCCGCACCGGTTTCTCATATCTGGTATTATCGTTCCATTCCAAGCCGTATGGGCCTGCTCCTGGACATCCCCATGGCGGCCTTACGGTCGGTGCTCTACTATGAAAAGTACGTGGTCATTGAACCGGGAGACACGGATCTCAAAAAAATGCAGCTCCTCACCGAGGATGAGTATTATGACGCCCAGGAACGGTATGGCGGTGGTTTCAGTGCGGGTATGGGCGCAGAGGCAGTACGGACCCTCCTGGAAAACCTCAACTTAGACCAAATGGCCCTGGAACTCCGGGCTAAGATGATCGAAAAAGGTTCCAAAAGTGATAAGCGGCTCTTAAAGCGCATCGAGATCGTAGAGAACTTCCGTAATTCGAATAACAAGCCTGAATGGATGATCCTAGATGCAGTTCCGGTCATCCCCCCAGAGCTGCGTCCTATGGTACAACTGGACGGAGGCCGCTTCGCCACTTCAGACCTTAACGACCTGTACCGAAGGGTGATTAACCGGAACAACCGACTCAAGCGGCTCCAGGTCTTAAATGCCCCGGATATCATCATTCGCAATGAAAAGCGGATGCTCCAAGAGGCGGTAGATGCGCTCTTTGATAATTCTAAGAAAAAGCGTGTGGTCAAAGGTGCTTCTAACCGGCCCCTCAAGTCTATCTCAGATATGCTTAAAGGTAAGCAGGGTCGATTCCGGCAAAACCTTTTGGGTAAACGAGTGGACTATTCAGGTCGGAGTGTGATCACTGTGGGACCGGACCTCAAGATATGGCAGTGTGGACTCCCTACCAAGATGGCCTTGGAGCTTTTCAAGCCCTTCATCATGAAGAAACTTGTGGATAAGGACGTGGTCTACAACATCAAGAAGGCCAAGATCTTAGTGGAACAAGAGACCCCGGAGGTCTTTGCCATTTTGGACGAGGTGGTGAAGGAGCATCCCATTCTCTTAAATCGGGCGCCAACCTTACATCGCCTGGGGATTCAAGCCTTTGAGCCGGTATTAGTAGAGGGCAAGGCCATCAAGCTCAACCCCTTGGTATGCCATGCCTTTAACGCTGATTTTGATGGGGATCAGATGGCGGTCCACGTACCTCTTACCCAGGCTGCCCAGATGGAGTGCTGGACCTTGATGCTCTCCGCCCGGAACCTCCTCAATCCTGCTAATGGAAAAACCATTGTGTTCCCCTCTCAGGACATGGTTTTGGGGATCAACTTTCTCACCCGTATAAAGCCCAATGCCAAAGGCCAAGGCCGGCGGTATGGCACGGTAGAAGAGATCCTTATGGCAGTGGATACCCACGCATTGGAATGGGAAGCACGTATCCAGATACGACCCCCTAAATTGCCGATTTGGGAAAAAGCAGGAGAGGTTTTCCCCGTTGAGAAGGATGGATTTATCGAAACCACCCCAGGACGGCTTGTTTTTAATGAGGAACTTCCCCTGGAGCTCCCTTTTATCAACTATGAGTTAAAGGACAAAGAGCTTAGGCGGCTTATCGAACAGGTTTTCGCAGATAAGGGTTCCTGGACCACGGTAAAGATGCTGGATGCCATCAAAAACACCGGGTATAAGTACGCTACGGTCTTTGGTGCTACCATTGGGGTTGACGATATTGTGGTTCCCAAGGAAAAAGCCGAAATGATAGACCGGGCAGGCCGGGAAGTGGATTCTATTCAGAAGCAGCATCGCCAAGGACATATAACCCAGGAAGAACGGTACAATCGGGTGGTGGAAGTATGGAACAAGACCAACGATGAGCTGACCGATATTATGATGAAGACTTTGGAAGCCGACCGGGATGGGTTCAACTCGATCTATATGATGGCCAATTCTGGAGCTCGGGGAAGCCGTAACCAGATCCGCCAACTTGCGGGAATGAGGGGACTCATGGCCAAGCCTTCCGGGGACATCATCGAACTGCCCATACGGTCCAATTTCAAAGAAGGCCTTTCAGTAATCGAGTTCTTCATCTCCACTAATGGGGCGCGCAAAGGTTTGGCGGATACGGCCCTCAAAACCGCGGAAGCAGGCTACCTCACCCGGCGGCTTGTGGACATTGCCCAGGATGTGGTGGTCAATGAAGACGACTGTGGTACCATCAACGGGATTTCCTATTCGGCTATCAAAAACGGAGAGGAAATTGTCGAGTCTCTCAGTGACCGTATTGTGGGTCGGTATACCTTGGAACGGGTCAAACACCCCATTACCGGGGAGTTGGTGGTGGATGTGAATGAGGAGATTACCGAAGAGATCGCCCGGGCTATTGAGGAAGCCGGGATTGAGGCGGTACGGATTCGGACGGTTTTGACCTGTGAGGCCAAACACGGGGTTTGCCGCCGTTGTTACGGCCGCAACCTTGCCACTAACCGGACGGTGGACATAGGAGAGGCGGTGGGTACCATTGCGGCCCAGTCCATTGGCCAGCCGGGAACCCAGCTTACCATGCGGACCTTTCATATCGGAGGTGCCGCCACTAAAGTTACTGAAGAAAGCCAGATTTCTCTGAAATACCCGGTTTATATCCGGGATGTCAGTGGGGTTCATGTGGAGCTCGCCAATGGCCACTGGCTCTTTACCCGCAAAGGCTATGCCGTAGTGAACAAAGTCATGAAGGAATACCCCCTTGAGGAACAGGATGAACTTCTGGTGGGAAACGGCAAGCGTATCATTCGGGGAGAACCGATTATCAGACATGAAGGACAGGATGTGATTTCTCATGAGATTGCCTATGCCATGGTTTTGGAAGATCACCTCTACCTGATTGGGCAGGATCAGAAGATTGAAGTTCGCAACGGTTCCGAATTGATGGTAAGAAAAGGGGAAGTGGTGGCTGCGGAAAAGACCATTGCTACCTTTGACCCCTTCTCAGACCCGATCATCGCTGAAGCATCGGGGTTTATCAAATACGAAGATATCATCCCCGGTACAACCTTAAAAGAAGAAATCGACGAGGAAACAGGAAATATCGAAAAACGGATCACCGAATTCCAGCTTGAAAGCAAACAGCCCCGAATCTTTATTATTGACGAGGATGGTGCGGAACTGGCTTCTTACTTCCTCCCAGGAGGGGCCTATATCCAGGTTGATGAAGGAGAGCGGATCCATGCAGGACGCACCATAGCCAAGACCCTCAAGGAGTCGGCCAAAGCTATGGATATTACCAGCGGTCTTCCCCGGGTGAGCGAGCTCTTTGAGGCCCGTAAACCTAAGAGCCCTGCGGTATTGGCTCAAGTTTCAGGTAGGATTTCTTTTAAGGGTAT
The DNA here is from genome assembly GCA_031282065.1 of Treponema sp. Taxonomy (GTDB): domain Bacteria; phylum Spirochaetota; class Spirochaetia; order Treponematales; family Breznakiellaceae; genus JAIRLU01. Next base: position 1,121 of record JAITEL010000104.1, on the reverse strand, counting down.
AGTTAAGGGTAAGCGGGTCATTACCATACAAGATGCCTTTGGGAAGGAATACAAGCACCTCATCCCTATGACCAAACGGCTTTTGGTCAGGGACGGGGATACGGTAGAAGCCGGGGAAGGTCTTTGTGTGGGGGCGATTAATCCCCATGATATCCTCTTTATTATGGGTGAAAGCCGTCTTCAGCGTTATCTCATGGACGAAATCCAGCAGATGTACCGGGTGCAGGGGGTAACCATCAATGACAAGCACATCGGGGTTATCATCAGGCAGATGATGCGGAAGGTGGAAATCGTATCCGTAGGGGATACGAGGTTCATCTTCGGCCAACTGGTGGACAAGTACCGTTTTCACGAGGAAAATAACCGGGTCATTGAGGAAGGGGGCCAGTCTGCGGTAGCCCGGCCCATGTTTCAAGGTATCACCAAGGCAAGCCTCAATATTGACTCCTTCTTGTCTGCTGCGAGTTTTCAGGAAACCACCAGGGTACTTACCAATGCGGCTATTGCAGGTTCCACGGATTGCCTGCGGGGCCTTAAGGAAAACATTATCATCGGTCATCCCATCCCCGCGGGTACAGGGATGAAGCGTTATCGGGCGGTGAAGCTCTTTGATGAGGATAATAAAGACCTGGATGTAGAGATGCAGGAGATCCTGGAACGGGTAAAACTGGAAAAAGTCGTGGAAACTGTCGGAGAAGAAGAGTTTATGGTTGAAGAAGTGGAAGATTAGGGTTTAGCAGGGGCTAAACTTGACCCATAGTTGCCCTTGCCTGCCTGTTTCAGAACAGACCTTCCCCAGGGGACTTTTCTCTCGAAGACAAACAGCGGTACCGCTACGGAATACCAGCCGAATTGCCGCCCCTTATCCGGGTGCAGGGACTATCGGAAGCGGGATGAGGAATAGAAAAGCGGTAAGGGTCTCCCGTTTCCCATAAGGGGGTCTGACCCTTATCTCCTCCTCCCCCGCACACTCCCCTTCCAGTATCACAGACCTATACCCCGCACGCAACTAGGGTGTGTCCCCCACACGCAATTAGGGTGTGTCCCCCACACCTTAGGGACAGAAACATTCACGTATAGGTGAGAGAGTATCCCATACGCAGCATAGCTGGAACGCAGCC
>JAITEL010000089.1 GCA_031282065.1 Treponema sp. | reverse complement strand
GGCAGCCTTTACCGGATTACCTTTCACAAATACCAAAATATTCTGATGGATGTTCCCGATTTCTCCTGGCTTACATACCATTTCGAGCGGCTCCTGTCCTGGGGGTTCTCTCCCGCCTGCCTTTCCGCAAGTAAACCGCCATAGCTTCCTCCTTAGCGGTAAAGATCCCCGATTAGAGCATGAGAAACCCCTGCGGACAATGGTTTTAAGGAAAAACTCACTTCCTTTTAAGGAAATCTCACTGAGTTTCCGGTAACATCTCACTGACCTTTTGATGGAAACTCACTGAAGTTTATCCTTGCGGGTTTTATCCCTGCGGTAGGCGCTATTGGCAATTTTCCCGTCAAGGCGCTTAAAGTTTGCGTCAAGCTGTTCCCGCCGGAGTTCTATTCCGGTGTAGTTGTAATCCAAGCTTCCCGCTATGATGCCCCGGAGGGAACCCCCGGCAAAGGGATCAAGAATCTGCCCCCAGGGGGACAGAACCAGCGGTACATGATCTTCCAGAGAACCATGTCAAAGATGCTCCCGGGGGGAAGGGTGCTGCCGCTTGCCTTCTTTGCCAAAGCCGCCAGATTTTTAAGCATCCCGTCGTCCCGGCCTTTCTCGCTCTGAATGCCGAGGGAGATATAGGCTTTCTTCTGTCCTGCCAGTAACCGGAAGCAACACGGAAAACCGATAAGGGGGGAATGACAAACCACCACCTTCGGCATAGAGAGATGCTATAGGCTTTGCCCGATAGGGCCCATGTAAAGAACACTCGAATTCTTCTTCCGGCAGGATATTGAAGTTGCCGCTCTTCATAGCGTCTAGTACGTCCGTGATTGGATACGTCGTTTTACACAACTAAAAAAGGAATAGCCCTTACAGCCGCCTGGGTCGTAGTGTGGACTATCCACAATCCTTTTGTCGTTCTGCATGGCACTGATAATGACCGGATTGGAATAGCTATCAAAACCAGCCAGGAGATATGACCGTTCCTCTGGACGAAGATTGATAAGGGTTAACGTAAACAGCGGGCCTCTATCAAGGGTATTCCAGGTGGAAGCAATCTCGGAAAGCCGTTGGGAGATTGCTCGTTCATTCGGATTCTGAGAATCACCAGAAAAAAGAACGGAACCGCCGGGGTCTTCTTTTGTTCTTGTTCTTGTTCTTGATTCGCCATAGCCTTTAGGGAAGGGATATTTGAAGCCTTCCTGGAACCAGCTTGCCCCCCTTATTCTGCTTTCTGGCTCCAGGCCCGCACACTCCCGGCTCCGGCCAAACCGGCATTAGACCGTTCTGTTGACAGGTCAGTAAAAAGAACCGGAGCCTTTGAGCGCTTGGCTTAATCGGCGATAAGGTTCTGTACTTCTTATCCATCCAGATCTTTGATGCAATCTTTCTATAGCGTCCCAATCTATTCCCTGCTTTCTCTATGCTCCCATCACGGCCAGTGCCGGGGCCTTTGCCGTGTTCACCGGCACGGCGTACCGGTTTGAGGTATCCGGTGTCGGAAGCGGCTGCATTGGCACCTATAGCCGGGGTAAAACCCGCAAGGATAAAACCAGGTGAGTTTTCATCAGAAACTCAGTGATATATTACCTGAAACTCAGTGAGATTTTATTAAAAGACAGTGAGTTTTTCCTGAAAATCACCGCCTTTCGCCTTGAAAACCTTTGTCCGTAAGGATTTTTCATGCTGTAATCGAATATCTTCTAAGGCTAAGGAGGAAGATATGGCGGTTTGCTTGAGGCACGTCCGGCGGGAGAACCCCCAGGACCGGAGCCGGTTTAACCCAGGAAACATCGGGAAACCCGGGGCATTTCTCTATCCCCGATGCTGTAGGGGCTTCTTGCGGTCAAATAGCGACGTTCCGGGAATAGACCGATCACGTATGCCGTCCGCCACGGCGGGTATCCCAATGATATAAGGAAACAGCATGGTATATGCGCTTACCCTGCGGACCTGCGTATAGGTCGTCTTTCACCTCCCTTCCACCGTGTCTCCCTCCCAATCCGGCGGCCTATAAAACAGGAAACGTTTTGACAAGCTTGGACAAACGTATGTGGGGAAAACTAGGCCTCGCAGATGGCGAACAAAGGGGTGGGTTTTCATGTTGCGTATTACAAGACCTTCTGGTACCACTGGAGAGAAGCGGGTCCGCTCATTGACGCACACCGCTTACGGATACCCGGTTCCCCTCACCCTTACGGTAAACAACAGGAGGGATATGCTATATTCAGCATATGAAATGCTTGATGCTGCTTCGTATCATCGCCCTGGCCCTGAGTATTGCTGTCCCTATGATGCTTCCTGCCTTTCTTATGGCCTTGGCAACCGGTGAACTGCTCTTGATACGGGCCTTTGCTATTCCCCTGATCATTACCCTTTGCTGTGCGGTACCTGCCCTTGGGTCTTTCAAAAAAACACGCTTCTCTTTTGGTCCCCAGGAGGGTTTCCTCTTGGTTTTCCTCACCTGGATTGGTATCAGTCTCCTGGGGGCACTGCCCTATTATTTTTCAGGCAGGGGCTTTCGTTTCGTCGATGCGGTTTTTGAGAGCGCCTGCGGCTTTGCCACCACGGGTGCTACTACCCTGTCCGATGTGGAGGACCTCCCCAGGGTACTGCTCTTGTGGCGCAGCAGCACCCACTGGTTTGGCGGTATGGGGATCATCCTGCTCACCGTGGCCCTCATGCCCCTGCTGGGTGTCGGGGGCTTTCAACTCATTAAGGCCGAGGCTCCAGGGCCGGAGAAAGAGAAGGTTACTCCTAAAATTACCGCCACTGCTAAGATACTCTGGCTGGTTTACTGCGCGCTTACCCTGCTGCTCTTCTTGCTCTACCTGCTTGGGGGTATGGACAGCTTTGATGCCCTCTGTCATGCCTTCACCACCCTGGCCTCAGGCGGGGTGAGCACAAAGAATCAGGGTATTCGTTTCTACGATTCCCCTTTCATCGATCTGGTTTCCACGGTGTTCATGTTCCTTGCAGGACTGAATTTTAACCTCTATGTACGACTTCTCAAAGGTAAGTTCACGGACCTGTGGCATAACTCCGAAGCCCGGGCTTACCTGCTTGTTTTTATCGGTGCTTCCGCCTTGATTACCCTGAGCCTCCGGGACGTCTACGGCTCACTCGGCACGGCGGCTCGATACGGGATCTATCAGGCGGCTTCGATCTTGTCTACCACCGGAGCGGTGGTCGCGGATTACGAAGCCTGGCCTTCCCTTGCCCAGGCGAGCCTTTTCGTCCTCATGCTCATAGGCGGCTGTTCTGGTTCTACTGCCGGGGGCATCAAAGTGATACGCCATGTGGTGCTCTGGAAGCAGGCAGGCAACGAGCTTCGGCAACTCATCTATCCTCAGGGTATTTTCACGGTACAGCTTAACCGGAAGGTGGGCCGCAAGGATGTGGTCTACGGGGTTGCGGGTTTTGTATTTCTCTATGTTCTGGTGATTACCGCCACTACCCTCATAACCGCGGCTTCGGGGACGGATCTGTTCTCCGCCTTCAGCGCGGCCCTCTCGGTTACCGGGAATATCGGGGTCGGCTTCGGTACGATTGGGCCCAGCCATACGTATGGGGCCTTCCCGGATCATATCAAGTGGCTTTTCGCTCTGGTGATGATTTCCGGACGCCTGGAACTCTGGACCGTAGTGGTGCTGTTTTCTCCTGAATATTGGAGACGCTAAGGCCCGCTCTGCATAGGCGAGCGGGCGCACATGCCGCCTACCGGCATCTTGTTTTTTACTATGGTTTAGAAACTGCCGTCTTTATATAATGAAGCATGCCTAGCCCTTCGATAGTGGATGAAACCCCCTCTTATGCGGTGCTTTTTAAGCCCCCGCGGGTACACACCGTGCCCTTAAAGGGGGAGGCCTCAAGAGCCGGGCACGAACCGAGCCTCCTTGACTGGTGCGGGAAGCGTCTTCCCCAGGTGCTTGCGGTCCAGGGAAAGCACCCCTGGGAAGGTGGTATTGTTCACCGCCTTGACTATGAGACCCAGGGTCTGGTCCTGGTGGCGAAAACCCAGGCTGCCCTGGACTCCTTCTGGGCCCAGCAGGAAAAGGGGTTTATTATCAAGGACTATGGTGCACTGGCAGCAAAGCGCGAGGACCTGCTTCCCGGCTTTCCCCCGGTCTTTTCCGGCGGTGTGGATGCTTGCCGCATTGCAAGCGGGTTTCGGCCCTATGGCCCGGGGAGAAAAGCCGTACGGCCGGTGCTGTTTCCTCTTGGGGATGGGTCGGATTTCTCAATGAAACCGGGGAAATGGAAAAAGAAGAGCGCCCTGGATCAGGGGAGACCTTATGTAACGGAAATTCTTGAACCCTATGGTCAGCTTCCCCGCCATCGGGTATTGCCAAAGCAGGTTTCTGTTGAACCTGTCTATTTTCGGCTGCGGATTAAACGGGGGTTTCGTCACCAGATCCGCTGCCATCTGGCATGGATCGGATATCCTATACTCAATGATACCCTGTATGGAGGCTTACCGAGGGATGTCGTCTCCTTGAGGAGCCATTGCTCTGAGAGGGTTTGTGTGGAGGGGCTGGAGTTTCCGGTATTGGGTCTCATTGCACAGGGGATGAGGTTTTACGATCCGGTCTCAGCAGAGCCTCGGCATTATACCCAGGAACGCATAGCAATTCCCTGGAAGTCCAGCAGGTGAGAGGCTCTCTCCAGGGAGCGGGATATGGCCAAAAAGAGCGCACCCATCGTCGAAATCAAGCACATGAGGGGAGAAATCGGCCTGGTCATCATTGAGCGGTGGGCATGGATGCTTCGCAATGAGTCCATAGTTTGCTAAAGGTTACAGCTCCCCTATATTCATGAGAATGTCCTGAAATAACCGGACGCGGATTGCTCCTTTTTTCTCATACTTGGCCGGCCACTTTATGTTCTGATTTTCAAAGCAAGAATTCAGTATAAAGAGTTTCCGCCCTTGTTCTATGCAGGCTTGCGCTTGTTTCAACGTACCGCTTGTATCGGATGCCTCAACTATAATTGTCGCATCCGAGATAGCGGCCATCGTCGCATCCCGCTCTATAAAATAAGCTTTTTTTGTTTCAAAAGGCTGATACTCATATTTGAAGAAGGGCACCTGGCTTATAAGTAGGTGTTCATTCGCGATCAATTCTTGCAAATCATGGTTTTCGCGAGGGTAATACTGATCAATCGGTGTTCCAATCACACCGACTACAGAAAGATTGTGCCTGATAGCTTCATGCAACGCGATGGTGTCAGTGCCCCTTGCCAAACCAGACACGATGGTTACATCATACTTTGAAAACTCGCGAATTAACCGTTGCGTCCGTTTTACGCCATCATCGGATAGCCGGCGCGTACCCACAATGGAGATGCATTTTTTATTAACGATATCTGGATTGCCACGATAGTAGAACAGATCAATGGGGTACTTTGCGTCCAGCAGCTTTTCAGGATACTGGGGACTTTCTTTTAAGAGTACTGAAAAATGGGGACGTATTTTAAGCTTTTTGTCGATAAATGCCCTTATCTCGTCTGTTCGCTGGTCAATGTCGGAGAAAAGGGCGTTCTTTTCTTCTTCAACAATATCGCTGGGCAATATGTCCTTTCTGGATAACTTTTCCGCAATTGTTTTGACTGAGGAATCAGACCTCGACCATAGATATTCATAAGCTATAATCTCTTTGTACAGTGATATGCTGCATTTATCCAAGTTACATAGCCCGAATAAGGATGGTATTGCCATGTCGTCCGTAGAATGACTACTATATGCCGTTACATTTCTTGTCATTGTTCCATAATCTCCCCTCATCTTTGCATACATTCAGTATAAAGCAATAATCGCAATTGAGTAAAGTACTCTTTTAACCGGATTCTCTTTTTAAACATCACGGTACTGACTGTATCCAGGGTACCAACTTCATGTGTCATGTTGTGGGTAAAGCGCTAATATGGAGGTCGGCATTGACATCCGAAACCGAAACTATTTATTTTAGGATCGTACCATGAATCAGCAGAACCTGGTCATTTTAGAAGGGAATGCTTGTAGAGATACGGAAGTAAAGAATACAAACCCCGGTGTATTAATCGGCAAGATATTGATTGCCGTCAACCGGTTATACAAATCAGGAGAGGTTTTTGAGAAAGAGGCTTCGTTTTTAGATGTTGACTGTTTCGGTGAGACCGCCAAGCTCTACGGGGAAAAGGCAAAGAAGGGGGGACGAAATCCGCATTACCGGCCGCATGAAGTAAAACCACTGGAAGCAGGAAGGCCAGAATCGGAGCGCAGTGATATAGTGATTACCGAGCATGTGGAGTTTAGCTCCAAGAAGGATTTTTAGGAGGGATTAAGATCTCATGTTACGCAGGCTAGACATAAATTCCTGAAAGAATAGTATGGAGATATGGGCGGGGATATACTTGATTTATATAGTGATTATCTGTTGATAAGCACCAGAAAAACGACGGCAACCGGATTATCGGAACTGGTGGACGGGGCAATCAGCCATGATCAAATCAGCCGGTTTCTTGCCGGGGAGGAACTGAATGGAAAATCATTATGGTTAAAAATCAAGAAGCTGGTGCGGCAATACGAAAACGATGAGGGATGTTTGATATTTGATGATACGATAGGGGAAAAGGCATACATGGAGGAGCATGAAATAATCTGCTGGTATTATGACCACAGCAAAGGGAGGAATGTAAAAGGGATAAATATCCTTACGGGGTTTTACACAGCGGAAAATGAATACGGGAAACTACAAACACCGATAGATTATCAAATAGTATCGAAGACAAAAGTGGAAGTAGATAGCAAGAGGGGAAAAGAGCGGCGGGTAAGAGAGAGGAGCAAGAATGAAATGATGAGGGACATGATAACCCGGACGATACAGAAACACATGAAATTCGGGTATATATTGGCCGATTCATGGTTTGCGTCGATGGAAAACATGAGGTTTATCGAAAAGAAGGGGAAGATATGTATTTTTGAAATCAATGAGAACCGCCTGGTGGCGGCAAGTGAACAGGAGAGGGAAAAAGGTCACTTTACCAGGATAGATCAGATGGAAATGCCAGATGAGGAACCGGCGCCGGTATATTTAAAGGATTTAAAGTTTCCGGTACATCTTTATAAACAAGCCTTTAAGAATAAAGACGGGTCGGCAGGGGTTCGGTATTTGGTAACCAATGATAAAACGATGGGAGGTGACCTTTTCAAGACGCTCTACAAGAAACGGTGGAGTGTTGAGGTGTATCATGAAAGTATAAAACAAAATACGAGCATACGGAGAGGACGCAAAGCAATCATGTATTTGCGTCAATATACGCGTATGTAAAATTAGAGTTAGCGAAACTCAACCATGGTTACAATCACTTTGCGATAAAATCACAGATTTACCTGGCATCATTGAAGAGGGCGGTGGAATTACTGTCTGCCTTTTACCTTGGGGATAATAGCGTTCTTGCGTAACATGAGTTAAATAAGCGTCTATTTGCAAATTCTCTGGGGATTAATCGTAATATAGAGTTAGGAAAAAGAGAGTCTTCAAGGGAAGTTATGCTTAAACTAGTCTCGATTTATAATGTGGATATTCATTAGTTTTTAACAGGTAAAGGTTCGATGCTTATGCCGGAAGGAAATATTGAGGTATCTTCTCAGAAGGTAATGATAAATAGCAACGAATCAAATCTCAATGATACCGAAAATTTCGGTAATATAATAATGCCGCATTCTCAAGAAGAATCAATATGCTCGTCATCTTCAATTACTAACTTATGTTACGCAAAAACGCCATTATCCCCCATGTTAAAAGCAGACCGTAATTCCCCGGCAAGAAACCGGGCGATTTGATCATGGCTGATTGCCCCGTTCGCCAGTTCCGACAATCAGGCCACCGTCGTTTTTCTGGCGCTTACCAGCAGATAATCACTGTATAAATCAAGTATATCCCCGTCCATATCTCCATACTATTATTTCAGGAATTTATATCAAGCCTGCGTAACATGAGTTATTAGTATGAACATGCCCTAGGTACTCGCCCAGGGCGTCAAAGCGAGAAACATCTGCTCCCCTATCAGGAAGCCCACTGAGCCTGCATCGGATGGCGCTTCCTCTAGGAGGCGGCGCACGATCAGAATCAGGAAAGGGCACCAGCAGTTTAAGGTAATTATCCGATACCGCGGTAGCAAAAGGGGGCGTACATTCCTTGGATGCCTCAAGGATCGCTTCCACCTCCCGCCCCAGCCAGCCCCGGCTATACGCCTGCCGTCCTGCACGGCCCAGGGCCCCAAGTCGCTCGGCTCTAAGGACCGCATCCCTTTCGCTCACCACCCCTGCATAGGTATATGCCGCGGTGCCAGGCCTCGGGGAATAGGGGAAAGCATGGATCCAGGCAAAACCACTGCGCCTACAAAGCGCATAGGTCTCTTCAAAGGCTTCCTCGGTTTCACCGGGAAAGCCGGTAATAATATCACAGCCCACAAAAGGGTCATCTTTAAGCTCCCGTAAGCGCCCTATCCCCCTTTCCACCTCAGCCGGGGTATAGGTACGTCCCATCTGCTCCAGGATCCGAGGACTGCCTGACTGGAGGGAAAGATGAAAATGGGGCCGAATCCGCGGATGCCCCAGAACAGCCAGCAGCTCCTCAGTGAGCCCCTCGGGTTCAAGGGACGAGAGCCGCAGCCTGATACGCTCGGTTCCCGCAAGGAGATAGCTCAAGAGTCCCCCCAGATGCAAGGCCCCCCGATGTACACCGGTATCCTGATATTGGGTGATGTTTACACCGGTCAATACCGCTTCTCCATAGCCCTTGGCTTCCAAGGCTTGCAAAGTAGCGAGAATCCGGTCCGTTTCAAGACTGACACTCCTCCCACGGGCAAGCCGTACCCGGCAGTAGGAACAGAGATTATCACAACCATCTTGAATCTTCAGGGAGGCCCTGGAATGGCGGGAAAAATCCCCGGGACTGAAGCGAAACCGTTCAGTCCGAGGAGCCCTGAGGGCCTCCTTTTCCCGCAGCCATTGGAAGAGCACAACCCGGTCAAGCTCCTGCGGCATGGTGTTGGCAAGAAAGCCCGGCAGATCCAAGAACAGGCTTTTCGCATCCCCCGATACCACCACCAGGCGGCTTGCAGCTAAAGAAGCACAATCCGTCTCCTGTCCCAGGGCCTCAAGGACCTCCCTCGCCACTTGCGCATAACAGCCGCTTACCATAAGCAGCGCCTGGGGATGATCCCTCAAGGCTTTTCGTATGAGCCGCCGGGCCTTTTGTTCGGCCTTGGAGGTTACCGTACAGGTATTAAACACGAAGATATCCGCACCTTCTCCTAAGGCTTCATCCCAAGGCAGTATCCTAAAACCCTGCATCTTGAATGCATGGGCAATAGCTTCACTCTCAAGCTGATTGAGCTTGCATCCCAGGGTATACAAGGAGACGGAAAGCATGGGCTTATTGTCCGCCTAAGGCCTGGCGAGCGCGGGTCAAACCCCGGCGGGCGTCTGCTAGCTGGGCGTTGAGGGACAAGGCCCGTTCATAGGCGCTAATAGCTTCTGATAAATCTCCTGCACTTTCCCGGGCATAGGCCAGCCTGGTCCACCAGTTGGCATTTCCCGGCTGCCAATACACCGCAGTGGAAAGGGCGATATCTGCATGGCGGAAGCGGCCAAGGCGGATATAAATCTCTCCAATAAAATAATACACGGTTTCGATTCGGGTTCCTTCTGGGGCAAAGTTGATATATTCTTGAAAATACTGCAAGGCTTCCCGGTTCCGGCCTTCGTAATAGCTGACTTCTCCGAGGATTTCGATGATCCTCGGATCATAGCGGCTGAGACTCCGGCCTGCCAGGGCATAAGTGAGGGCATCCTGGTAGCGGTTGAGCCGTATCAAGCTCCAGCAGAGGACCACATGGGCATCAAGGTTACGGGAATTGGCCGCAATTTCGTCTTTACAAATAGAAACGGCCCGTTCGTAGTTACCATTTCGGTATTCTACCAAGGCGTCCGGCCGTACCTGGGCAAAGCCAAATCCCCAGGGAATCAGAAACAGTATAAACCCTACACAGGGAACCTTATGAGGTAGGTACATTTCCTGCATTTTGTTCATGCATAGTACAATAGCCGTTAAACTTGCAGCCTGATTCCAGGGCAATCTCCTGGGTGCTGATATTACCCTTAAGCCTTCCGGTGGGACTTATTTCTACCTTATCCGCTGCCGTGATGTTTCCGTTGACGATGCCCCGGATGATCACCTGAGGGGCCTTAATATGGGCATCCACCACTCCCTCCTGATCGATCATAAGCAGTCCCGTAGCAATAATTTCACCCTGCACCTTACCCCGGATAAGAAAGGGTTTTTCAAAGCTGAGGGTCCCTGAGAAATCAATATCTGAAGATAAAATGGTATCAAAATCTTCATCTTCTAATGTATCGCTATGTAAATCGATCATGCTAACCCTCCATGAAATACTTGTTAGTACAACAAACTCGTTATCCCTGTAGTGAAGCCTACGGGGGGAGCAGAGGCTTTCTCTGTAAGGCCCCTCAGCTCCCCCCAAGGGCTTAAGCTCCTTTATCCTCCGTAGACTGCTATCATAACCCCCGCGGCTATGGCGGTTCCTATCACCCCGGCCACATTCGGCCCCATAGCATGCATGATGAGGAAATTCCCCGGATCCGCTTCAAGGCCCACCTTATTGGAAACCCGGGCGGCCATAGGCACAGCGGAAACCCCGGCTGACCCAATAAGGGGATTGATCTTTTCCTTGAGGAACACATTCATGAACTTCGCCACTAAAACCCCTGCGGCAGTGGCGATGGCAAAGGCCACCAGCCCCATGACCACGATGATCAAGGACGAAGGATTGAGGAATTTTTCCGGGGTCATCTGACTGCCGACCCCCAGGGACAGAAAAATGGACACGATGTTCATAAGTTCGTTCTGGAGGGTCTTACTGAGCCGTTCTACCACCCCGCACATCCTGATGAAGTTACCAAACATGAGGCAGCCGATGAGCGGCGCCGCAGCAGGGATAAGCAGAATAGTCAGGATAAACACCACCATAGGGAAAAATATCTTTTCTACGGTAGAAACGGGCCTGAGCTGTTTCATCTTGATAAGCCGCTCCTGCTGGGAGGTTAAGGCTCTCATAATAGGGGGCTGGATGATGGGTACCAAGGCCATATAGGAATAGGCCGCCACTGCCACGGTAGCCAAAAGGTGGGGCGCAAGCTGGGCGGCAATATAGATCGTGGTAGGCCCGTCTGCACCGCCTATGATCGCCACGGAACAGGCTTCCTTGAGGTTAAAGTGCACCCCAGGGATGAAGTTGGCTAGGCTTATACCGAAGAGGGTACCGAAGACCCCAAACTGAGCCGCGGCTCCGAGGAGCGCGGTCTTAGGATTGGCGATAAGGGGACCGAAGTCGGTCATGGCCCCAATACCCATGAAGATGATCAGGGGGAAGAACTCGTTCCCCACCCCGGTCTCATAGATAATATGGAGGAAGCCGTGGGGAGGATCTCCCATTCCCGCAAAGGGGATGTTCACGAAGATGGTCCCAAAGCCAATGGGGATGAGCAGCAAGGGCTCAAAGCCCTTTACCGCGCCCAGGTACACGATGAGGAAACCCACCGCCACCATGAGCAGTTCCTGCCAGCCGAAGATGGTGATAGGCGCTCCGGCAGGGGTCGTTTTCTCCGTAACATTGGTGATAAAGGCAAACAAGCCCGTGGTTTCCCCAATATTGCGGATAAAACTCCCAAAGGAAATATTTGGAATACCCTCGCTCCCCGGGATCTTATACTCTCCGGAATTCCCCGTGCCTGAGGCTTGAGCCAGCGCCCGGGGCATAAAAGAAAACACCAAGGCGCCCACCACTAACACAAGGCATATTTTCGTAACCCATGCCGGGTCCTTCTTATGGTTGAGCATGCGGTAACCCTATTGAACCTCGGCTACGGGCTGCTGGGAAGCGACCTGGGTTCCGGTGGGAACCAGGAAGTGCACCTTTCCCGCAGTAGTAGCCTTGATCTCCAGTTCCATCTTCATTGACTCAATGATGATGACCGTGGTTCCTGAACTTACCTGGGTACCTTCGTTCACCCCATAGCGGATGATGGTGCCGGCCACGGGCGAGAGGATCACGGTACCGGCCCCGGAAGGAGCCGCGACTGCCGGAGCAGGAGTTGCTGCCGGAGCCGGGCTGCTTGCCGGGGCCGCAGCTACGGTAGTTACCGCGGGCCCAGAACCTGCGGGGGAAACCACCACAGTATAGTCTGCACCATTCACATTGACCACGTATTTAGCCGGCTGATTTGAGGGGGAAGGCGCCGGAACCGGGGCCGCAGGAGCTGCTTCCGCAGTAAACTGCACCGGCCCTTGGGACCGCTTCTTGAAGAAGTCCGGGGCCACCTTGGGGAACATGGCATAGGTGAGCACATCTTCTACGCTCACCTGGTCGCTTCCCAGGATCTTTTTCGTTTCCCCTGCGAGTTTCTCATATTCCTGGGGTATGTCGTCTGCAGGCCTATGGGTGATCTCCTTCTCCAGCTTGAGGGTCTCCAGGGCTTTTTTCACGGCTTCAGGGTTTTTGGGAGCAGGACAGGCGCCGTATTTGCCTGCCAAAAGGTCTATGGATTCGCCGGTGAGCTTGTTGTACCTGCCAAAGAGCACGTTGAAGACCGCCTGGGTTCCCACGATCTGACTTGAGGGGGTAACCAGGGGCGGATAGCCAAAGTCTTTCTGGACTACCGCAATTTCCTTGAGGACCTCGTCTATCTTATCGGAAGCCCCTTGTTCCTTTAACTGGCCCTCCAGATTAGAAAGCATACCACCGGGAACCTGGGACACGAGGATACGGGTATCGGCTCCCAAGAAACTGGACTCGAACTGCTTGTAATGCTTGCGAACCTCCCGAAAATATGCGGCGATTTCCAAGAGGAGCTTAATATCCAAGCCCGTGTCGTAGGGCGTGCCCTTGAAGATCTCCACCATAGTTTCGGTGGGGCTGTGGCTCGTGCCCATAGCAAGGGAGGAAATAACCGTGTCAAGGATATCCGCACCAGCCTCAGCGCACTTAACCAAGGTGGCCACAGACATACCGGTGGTGGCGTGGGAGTGGATTTCTATGGGAATATCCACGGCTTTTTTGAGGGCCTTCACCAGGTCATAGCCTTCATAGGGCTTTAAAAGACCGGACATATCCTTGATACAAAGGGAATCCGCTCCCACCGCGGCGTATTCTTTGGCCAGTTCCACGTATTTTTCAATGGTATGAAAGGGAGTGGTGGCATAGGAAATGGCCGCTTGAATATGTTTGCCGGTTTTCTTGGCCGCATCGGTGGCAGCCTTGAAGTTCCGCGGATCGTTTAAGGCGTCGAAGATGCGGAACACATCCACCCCGTCTTTTGCCGCGGTTTCCACGAACCGGGCCACTACATCATCGGCATAGTGGCGGTAGCCCAGGAGGTTCTGCCCGCGCAGCAGCATCATGATCTTGGTGCGGGGCAAGGCTGCCTTAAGCTTCTTCAGCCGCTCCCAGGGGTCTTCGTTCAAGAAGCGAATTGCCGAATCAAAGGTCGCCCCGCCCCAGGCTTCCAGCGCCCAATAGCCGACCTGGTCTAGTTTCTCGGCAATGGGAAGCATATCACTCGTGAGCATACGAGTCGCGAATAGGGATTGATGAGCATCCCGCAACACCAAATCGGTAAGTTTAACCGTAGCCATTTTAAGCTCCTTGTGTAGAAAAAATTAAGAATACCGCTTGCGATATGCGGTAACCGCCGCGGTGATGACCGCGGTGATGACCTCGTCGTTACGGGTGCGGTTTACCGCAGGAAGGGTAGAGGCAATGGGGGCCGCTGCTTGTGGGGTATCCTGATCCCAACCCAAGGCATTGATTACCTTCCCTAGGGTACTGATACAGATAATCATAATAACCAAGAATCCAAACACGATTCCAATGCCCAACAGGGTAAGTACCCCGCTTTGCTCTAACATGACCGTTACCGTCATAAAACCTCCCCTGGTACCGCCAATGCGTAGGTACCTGTGTAAATCTGGTACTCGTAAGTTCTCTAAAACCAAGTACCCTTATCTGTAACCATGATACTAGAAGTATATCGATAGATGCAAGGCGCCTTGCCGTATAAAACAGGGTACCCCCAAGGAGGGAGGTCCCTTTGCGGCAGGATGTGCTTAGTTGCGGGAAGGCATAGGGGGAATATCCTCATAGCGGCCGAGGTTGTTCCAATAGGTAAGGCCGCCCTTTCCCCCGGCGCGGGCACCTTCGGCCTCAAGGCGTACATAGTTCTGATTGTAGTAGGTTCTATCATAAGAGACATTGAGGTAAAAGGCCTGTATGTAGGGCCGAATGATGACCTTTCCCCGGCTGATGCGCTGGGCCCGCTGGGTTCCCTGGTAGTATATCCTGTAGGGTCGAAGCTGCTGCGGCGGCTGGGCGAGGAAGGTCTGTTCAAAATGGCTCGGATAGTACATAGGGCAGATCACGTCCACATAGGGAGCCAGCAGTTCCACCTCTTGACCGGTTCGGGATCCGGTCCGATACCAGCCGTTGGCACCGTAAATGTCGATAGAGATGGGGGCAGCTACCCGGGAACGAATATGCCGGAGAAAGGACATAAGCGCGCTGTCCATATCCATACCCGGCTCCTTCCACCGGTACCGGGCATCTGCCAGGTTCACCCCGTCCGTGGGAAAGCGGATGTAGTCAAACTGAATTTCGTCAAAACCCCGCTCATGCAGTTCCCGGGCAATGGCCGCGTGGTATTCCCAGACCTCTTCTGCATAGGGATCCACCCAGCATTCATCGTAGTAGGTCCTGAGGATTTCATAGTCCGGATCCTCTGCAGGAAGGATGGTGATCAGGGGATTGTCCGGCGCTCCCCGGTCGCCGGGAGGCCCTTTCTTTTGCCGTGTATCGTAATACCCCCGCCAGGGGCTATGGGTCCGGGCATCCCAGAGGGCAAACTTCCCCCCTTCCTTCTTGGCCAGTTCAGGGTCCTTAAACACCACGAGCCGGGCCACGGTGTAGACCTGCTGGGCTTGCATGGACCGTACAAAGGCCTCAATATCGAGGGGCCTAAAGACCCGCCCCTTAGCCGTAATGTATGTATTGTTCGGGGTAAAGCGAAGGCGGCCATAATCGTCCTTCATATCCACCACCACCATGTTAAGCCCCTGACGACTGAGGAGATCCTGATAGGGTTTGAGGGTCTGCGGGCTCAGGGCGTGGTTTACCGGCAGATATATCCCCTCCCGGTTCACAGCGGGGCTGTCCTGGGGATAGTCCCGGGGCTGGAGGAGCCATAGTTCGGACAGGCTGATAGGTTCTGAAGCAGGGTCAAAGGCATGGGCTTCCAGGAATACACAGGAGGGCTTTAGTCCCATAGTAAGGGGAAGCTCCTTAATGAACGTACACAGGTCATCCCGCTCCTTGGGGCTGGGGGCTTCCGGTTCTGCTGAAGGGAGGCCCTTTTTCGGGTAGGGGAGTTCCCCTATACTTCCGTCCCGGACAAAGCGCAGAGTTTCCCTGCCTGCATCCAGGACATCTACTGTGCCTATGCCCCCGGACCGGTCCTGAAGCGGGTCTGCCCAGATGGGCTTAAAGCGCTTCTGTTCCCAGGACAGTTCATAGATCCGGGGGCGGAAGGTCTGGGAAGCAAAGATACGCGGCAGGCTTCCGGCCTTCTCCTCAGGCCCGGGCCGGACCACCGCTATATCGGAGACCTCATCAGGGTTATCGGTGGTTTCCAGCTGCTCGATCCCGGCGTTCAGCTCTATCCACCGGGCTCCGGGACTGTCCCGGTTAAGGTAATAGACCCCGTAGACACTATGGGAGAGGAAAACCGTCAAGTCCGGGAGGTTCGCCACGGCTACGGCCTTAATGCCGTTGGTCCTGTAGGGAGGCATCCCCAAAGCTTCCCAGCTGAGGCCGGCATTCCGGGACAGGAAGACCCCGTCTTTTACGGCACATACCATGATGTTTGCCTGTTCGGGGTGGATCTCCAGGTCCTTAATGTCCTGTACGTGCCTTATAAAGGAGGTTTCCCCCTGGTCATAGACCTTGATGAGCTTCACCGGCAGCCCCTGGTTGCGGTCTTCCCAGGTACGCAGATCCGGGGACACCGCAATGCCCTGGTCGCTCAAGATGGCCCAATAGTCTTTGCTCCGCTTAATGGCCCGCACCGCCCCGCGGGTCCAGAGCGCTGTGAGGCTTCCCTTCCAGTCTATACCGTAGAGCCCTGCTTCAGTGCCGATGAGCAGGGGCCAGGTTTCCCGGTCGGGCGCGGTTTGCCCTAAAGCAGAAAGCGGGGGGAGGATACACCCAAAAGAAAAAGCCAGGAAGATAAGAAAAAATCCTTTAGACGCCATGCCGTTTGCAGTATACCCCAAACAAGCCAATGGTTCCAACTAGCAACTACAGGCGCTTCTAACTAGCAACCGCAAGCGGTTCCTCCTAGCAACCGCAGGTGATTCCAGCTAGGGCGTGTTCACACTAATGAAATATGATATACTGGAGACATGGAACTCAGCCAAAAACAATTCAAACAGGTAACTCCCCTGTTACCGAAGCAGCGAGGGCATGTAAAAATAGACA